>JAYTWT010000538.1:0-9003 GCA_043743295.1 Alphaproteobacteria bacterium
CGGGATAGGTCCCGCTCTGGACGATGGCGTATAGGTCGCCCGCCGTCATATGGCCCAGTGCGACCATCATGAACCAGCCCAACGTCAGCCGATCCGGCACGTTCTGGCCGAACAAACCGTCGGGCTGCCACTGACTGTTCCAGCGCTTGAGGGCGGGCGTGTAGTCATAGCCCTCGTGGTGCAACCAGGTGTTCATGATCACCAGCCGTGCGAACCGCTCGGGCATCTCCGCCGCCTGCGCCAAGCCGATCGGACCACCCCAGTCCTGGCAGAACAGGGTCACGCCCGTTAGGTCGAGACGCTCAATCAACGCCCGATGCGCCGCCGTGTGGCGGGCGATGGAGTACCAGCCGTCATCCGTCGGCTTGTCCGATTTGCCGAAGCCGATGTGGTCCGCGGCGACACAGCGCCAGCCGTCGGCAACCAGCCGTGCAATGATTCCTCGGTTGAGGAAGCTCCACGTCGGCATGCCATGCATCAGCAAGGCCACCGGGCCGTCGCGCGGGCCGACGTCGATGTAGTGCATTCGAAGGCCGTCGAGAGTCAGGTCATTCGACGCAAAATAATAGCCGTCCAGGTCGGCGAAGGCCGCGTCGGGCGTCCGCAAAAAGGCGACACCGTCCGCTGTGTGCTGCACCTCTGGCATCGGTTCACCTCTCCATTCGGCCGGACGTCGGATTATCGTCGCTATCGGACTTCCTTGATCGCGGGGAAGGGCCGGCGGCATAGTCCAAATGCATCATGCGCGCCTTCAGCGTTTCGGTCAGACTCAATCAGAATTGAACACAAAGCCGCGAGCGAAACTCGGCGTGGGGAGAACAATGTGATGCAATTGACTACTTTGCGGCGAACAGCCATGCTCTGCGCGAGTCTGGCGGCCCTGGCACTCGCGCCCGCCGCCAACGCCGGCATCCTGGATAAGGCGATGGCCGAGGCCATCTCAGGGCATGGCAAGGGGCAGGTCTATTTCGAGCACCAGGTCAGCTTCAAGGGTGCGAACCAGGTGGTGCTCGGCCAGTTCTCAGTGGCCTTTTTCACGCGGAAAGTTGACTTCGTCGGCGGCGGGTTTCTCTCGCAGGGGTCGGCCAAAACGACCGGAACACTGACCGGCCTTAGCGAGGCCGACTATCAGGCGATGACCGACGCCATCTACGCCGACTTCAAGGCCAAGCTAACCGCTGGCGGCGTTACGATTGTCGACCCGGCGGCCTATTACGCGTCGAAATACTATCAGAAGGTCAAATCCGAGCCGCAGGGCCAGAAGGTCCTGGTTCCGCTGCAGGACGACGATAAGGCCGACGGCATCGCCTATTGGCCCACAGAACTGGCGCGCCACGATAACATGGGGTTCGCCCTGCGGATTTTTGATGGCAACCTCCGTGACACCTACACGGCCCAGTATGACTATGCCCGCACCGCCAAGATCCCAGTCCTGAACGTGATGTACGTTGTCGATTTCGCCGGGCCCTCAAGCACAGAGGGCGGCGGCCTGTTCCAGACCGTGAAGGTCACATCTCAGCTGGCGATTTCAAACCGCGGCAGCCAGATCCAGCTGATGGACACCACCGGCAAGGTGGGCCGGGTCGTGCTCAACCAGGCTGTGGTCGAGGGCGGCGACTTCGCCGAAATCACCGACGTCACCTCTAAGTTCAACAAGGCCGCTGAGTCGGCCCAATTGATCGGCGGCGCGCTACTGGCGGGGGGCGGGATCAGCGGAAAGCTGGGCAGCCTGACCAAGGGCCAGCAGATGTCGCGCAGCTTTGCCTACAAGGTGACGGACCAAAAGCGGTTCGACGACCTGACCATCCACGCCGGAAGCTTGACCACCGACGCGTTTGTCCAGCAGCTGCAGGGACTTCGATAAGCGAAAACCACCTGCGTCCGATCAGCTGACCCTAACCGCGAACCGCGGCCTCAATTCGGGCGACGTCGATCTTACCCATTTCCATCATCGCCTCGAACGCGCGCTGGGCCACGTCGCCGCCCTTGGCCATGGCGTCGGTGAGCGCGCGGGGCGTGATCTGCCAGGACAGACCCCATTTATCCTTGCACCAGCCACAGTCGCTCTCTGTACCGCCGTTCCCGACGATCGTGTGCCAATAGCGGTCAGTCTCGGCTTGGTCGGCGGTGGCGATCTGGAACGAGAACGCCTCGCTGTGTTTGAACATCGCCCCGCCGTTGAGGCCAAGGCAGGCCAGGCCAAAGACCGTAAACTCGACCGTGAGGACGTCCCCCGCCTTGCCGCTTGGGTAGTCGGACGGTGCCCGACGCACAGCGCTGACCTCACTGTCGGGGAAGTTCGCCGCGTAAAAGCGCGCGGCCTGCTCAGCATCGCGGTCGTACCAGAGGCAGATCGTAGCCTTTTTCATCGCGACGCTCCCTGCTCGATGATACCCAAATCCTCAGTTATCCCAAAGGATGTACTCGTCCCCAGGCTTCTGCTTCTGGCCGGACGGGTGATCAACCATGACCGCGCCCTGCAGCAACGACGGCCACGCAGGTTTGGCGACAACGGCGTCCTGGGCTTTCAGTAGGGCCAGCAGGGCCTGCACCCTGGCCGGTTCGGCCTTGGAGAGGTCGCGCTGTTCGGTCGGGTCAGCCGCGAGGTTAAAGAGCCAGACCTTGCTGCGGGCCTCGTTGGATTGCAGCTTCCAGTCGCCGTCCAGCACCACCTTGTATTGGCCGGACCGCCAGAACATCGTCTGGTGCGGGCGGCCCTGCGCCTTGCCCGTCACGAAGGGCAGCAGGTCAACGCCGTCGATCACCCGATCCTTGGGTGTCGCGGCCTGGCCCGCCGCTACGGCCGTGGCAAACAGATCCACATGACCCACCGGATAGTTGAACCGTGATCCTGCGGGGATCTTGGCGGGCCAGCGCATGAAGTAGGGTGTGTGGATGCCCCCCTCAAAGAATGTCGATTTGAAGCCGCGGTAGGGCCTATTGACGTCCGGAAGGCCGATGTAGCCGGCACCGCCGTTGTCGCTGGTGAAGACCACCAGGGTGTTCTGATCCAGGCCCTCGTCCGTCAGAGCCTTCAGGATGCGCCCGACGTTAGCGTCCAGATTGCGCGCCATGGCGCCATAGACCCGCAGGCGGTGGTCCTTGATCTGCGGCAGGGCGTCGTAGTCTTCCTGCTTGGCCTGAAGCGGCGAATGGATCGCGTTGGGCGCGAAATACATGAAGAAGGGCCTGTTCCTATTGGCCTTGATCGCGGCAACGGCCTCATCGGTCAGATAGTCGGTCATGTAGCCCTTGGGCGCGAACATCGGCGAGCCGTTGTGCTGAACGGCGTAAGGCAGATTTGGCCATAGAAAGCGGTCGATGGGGTCCCAAGGCTGTTTGGAATTCACGACGCCCTTGTCCTTCTCGGGCAGGTACATGGCACCCCCTGCGATGAAACCCAGACTTTCGTCAAAACCCTGATCTTCGGGCCGCGACCCCTTGGCACCACCCAGGTGCCACTTGCCCAGATGGAGCGTGTGATAGCCCCGAGTCCGGAGCACTTCGCCGATCATCACTTCGCCGGACGGCACGCTTAAGAGGTTCATGGCTCCGGGCGTGGAGGCCGTACTGCCGGGCGGCATGTGCTTGACGCGGTCTTGGAAGAAGCTGGGCTTGGCGATTGTGCCGGCTTCCTTCTCGGTGCCCACCATTTTCTGGAAGGCTACCGGGGCGGGGGTGAACTCGAAGCCGAAGCGAGTGGCGTAGCGGCCGGTCATCAGCGCGGCTCTCGATGGCGCGCAAGTGGCGTTGCCGGCATAGCCTCGGCTGAAGTTTACGCCATCGCGGCCGATACTATCAATGTTGGGCGTCGGGACTGCGCCATTGGCCACGCCGCCGCCGTTGAAGGTGATGTCGTTGTAGCCCAGGTCGTCGGCCAGGATGAAGATCACATTGGGCGGGCGGATACCCATCGGCGGCGCGGCAGGCCCTTGTGCCCAGGTGACAGGTCTATTGAGGTCCACATGCGGCAGGCGCGAATGGGCGACCATGGCCAAGATCGTCGCGCGGTTCAGATAGGCACCGCCTAGCGCCAGAGCGATTGCGGCGAGCGTACCGACCAGCCAGGTCCAGAGTTTCATGCATTCCTCCCGGCGATCGTCGGGTTGTCCCAGATCTGACCTTCGCCGAAGGTTCTAAATATATATAATGACACTATGGGTGTCGATAGATTGCATCGCGCTTAGCCGGCTGGCAAAGTCACGGTTGCGCATAGTCCAGCTGCCGACGAGGTCAGCGATACATCCCCGCCGTGGGCGCGAGCGGTCGCGCGCGCGATGGGAAGGCCCAGGCCGATTCCGCCGGTATCCAGATTGCGCGAGCGATCGGCGCGGTAGAACGGTTCAAAAACCCGGGCGAGCTCCTCTGTCGAGAGCCCTGGGCCAGCATCGACAATGTCCACCTGCACCACCTGATCCTGACACCGGACGCTGATGCGCGCCTGACCACCATACTTCAGTGCGTTGTCCACCAGATTGACGAACAGCCTCTGCAAGGCCACCGGATCGCCCTCTACAGCCGCCGGCCCGGAGGCCACCAGTTCGACGTCACCGCCGACCATGGCCGCGTCGTCGACGACGCACTCTACCAGCGACAGCAGGTCCAGTCGCTCGCGGCGGCGGGGCGTGCTCTCGTCACGGATGAAGGCCAAAACGCCCTGCAGCATCTGTTCCATCTGCGCGACATCGCCCAGCACCGAGGTCTTCAGAGCGTCCGGCGCGCCCTCCAGCTTGAAGCGGATGCGGGCCAGGGGTGTTCGCAGGTCATGCGACATGGCACCGACCATGGCCGTGCGATCATCGATATAGCGTCGCACTCTGGCCTGCATGTTGTTGAAGGCCTCGGCCGCAACTCCGATCTCGGCGGGGCCGCTCAAGGCCACAGGTAGCGCATGGGGATCACGGCCCAGGCGTTCCGCGGCATCAGCGAAACGCTTCAGCGGTGCCGTGATGCGCCGGGCGAACAGAAACGCGGCTGGCGCAACGACGGCCAGCCCGCCCAGCAACAACAGCAAGATGCGCTTTTGCCAATCTGTCGGGAAAGCTTCCGGCCCGGATCGAACCACCGTCCAGCGGCCATCGGCACGGCGCAGCGCGGCACTGAATTCTCCGAATAGCGGGGTCTCGCGCTGAAGGATGTGCCGTAGCTCTGGTGGCGGCTCGGTGTTTGGGCCTATCGGCCCATGCCCTGCCAAGCCGGGCGGGCCATCGCCAGCATGGCGGTGTTTCAAGATGATGCGTGTGGCCGTTGGCGGGCGACCCATGCGATCAAGGGGACTAGGTCGATGGCGGACCAGCCGCAGCTCAGCGCCGGGACGATCTACGGCCAGCGCCAAGGCTTCGACACCGTGAGTGGCTTGATGACGCGCCTGCGCAAATTCGCGCGGCAGTTCCGCTACGGTCGTCCGCCGCATCGCTGGACCATCGGCGGCGTCGAGGGCACCACCGCTTAGGGCCGTTGCAATTTCACTGAACCGATAGATCGGCGGGCGCGGCGGCGGCGTGAGAACGATCACGGCGAAGATGATCAGATGCATCACCAACAGGCAGCCGATCAGCAAGATCAGCAGTTGGACGCCGATGGTCGTGCGTGGCCTCACGGACGGCTGACCGCAACGTCGAACATGTAGCCCGCGCCGCGTACGGTCTTGATGATCTCGCCGTCGCTGCAGGCGTGCAACTTACGGCGCAGGCGGCTGATCTGGACATCGACCGCGCGGTCGAACACATCAGCGTCCTGGCCACGTGCGGTCTCCAGCAGTTGGTCGCGGGTGAGAATGCGCTGGGGACTTTCGAGGAACGCCGACAAAAGCGAGAATTCGCCCGAGGTCAACAGGATGGTCGTCCCGCTGGGCGCACGAAGCTGGCGGCGCAGGGTGTCTACGATAAAACCCTGGAACTGGTAGCCCTTGCCACGCTTCGGCGCTCCGCCGCGCACTTCATCTAGCCGCCGGAAAACCGCACGCACCCGCGCCAGCAGTTCGCGCGGGCTGCAGGGCTTGGCCAGATAGTCGTCGGCGCCCAGTTCCAGGCCCAGGATACGGTCAATCTCCTCGCCCATGGCGCTGACCATGATCACCGCTGGCCCGCCCTGCGCTGACAGACGGCGACATATCGACAGCCCATCCTCGCCCGGAAGCATCAGATCTAGCACCACCAAATCGATCGGTGACGCCGCCAGCGCCCGATCCATCTCGCGGGCATCGCCTGCTGCATGCACGGCATAGCCATGTTCGGAAAGGTATGACGCGACCTGCTCGCGCAGTTGCGTGTCATCATCCACCACCAGGACGTGGCGAGCCGGGAGTACGGAGGGCGAGAGCGTCATACGCAGACCTTATCGGTGCGAACTGTGGCGCCGTCATCGCGACTTCGCCACATTCGCTTCAGCGCCGCCTCAGTGCGGGGCACCCGGCATAGGCCCGTCCGGCCCGCCGTGGATCATGATCTTGCGCACCATCATGCCGCCGGGTCCGCCCTCTCGCCCGCCGTGTTGCAACCGGCTTAAGGCATCGAAAACCTTCTGCTGATCAGGCGTCAGGACGGCGTAGAATTTGGCCATCGCCTCACGCTGAGTGTTGCGTGTTGCGGACATCTCGGCGTCGCGCTTGGCCATATCGGCGAGGCGTTCGGGCGTGGACTGGGCAGCCCGCGGACCGCTCACCCCAGGGTGGCCACCCATCATCATGGGCTTAGGTCGTTGGGTGGCCATCAGGGCGGCCAGGGCCGACTCCTGGTCGGACCGGAGTTTCAGGACCGTCTTCATGTCGGCAATGCGCTGGGCCATCATCGCCTCATGCATGGCCTTCATTTCTGCCATGGGCGGGCCGCCCTCGTGTGGGCCGGGCCCATGCGCAGGTTGCGTGTGCGCAGCAAATGCGAGTGCGGCGATGATCGGCGCGGCGGCGATCAGGATCTTGGTCTTCATTCGCGTAGTTCTCCTTTGCCCCTTGAGCCAAGCCTATCGCACACCTGTCGCGCCGGAAGATGGCGGCGGGCGCAACGCGTCCGACATGTTCCGGCAATGAAGCGACGGCGATAGCACCGCCTTGGCACGCATTCTGCTCTTGCTTTTCCAGATCGAGAGCAGGAGCCCCGACGTGTCTCATTTTGGTTCGACCGCGACGAGTTTTGGTGCCATTCGGGGTTTGAAAGCGGTGATTCCGGCGGCGGCGCTTGCGCTAAGCATGGCGTTTGCCTCGCAAGGTCAGGCGACGCAGTACTTCCTACAATCCGACAGCATGGACACCTCGCGGACGGCGACGATCAGTGGCCCAAGCGGGTTCAGCGAGTACACCTATGTCGCACCGATATCATTCACGGGCTTCATAGGCACGAACGCTAGCGGACCCTCGTTCAATTTTTTGGGTTTCTGCGTCGACATCTTCCACAACATCAATCTGGGAACGCTGAATCTAAAATATGACAGCAATTACAGCCTGACCACGGACTCCATGTACCTGACATCTACGCCGTTCTCGGGCGGTAATGCGCTAAGCGCAGGTCAGATTGCTCAAGTCGGCCGCCTTGTGAACTACGGGACCCAGGTATTCAATCTGGCGCCGACTTCGGCGGACAAGACCAACAAGTTGGCAGGCCTGCAGGGCGCGATCTGGCAGGTGGTCAATCCGGGCTACGCCGTTAACAGCACGGCGGCCGTCAACAGCTACATCAGCACCTATTCCAGCGCAGGCTACCTCACCAGCTTGACAGGATATGGCACCGTAAGCAGCAACATCACCTTCATCACCGAGACCGGCAAGTACGGCACCAACGCCGCGCACCAGAGCTTTGCCTTTGCATCGCCGAACCCGGAGCCAGGCACCTGGGCCCTGTTGATCATGGGCTTCGGCATGGCCGGCGCGGCGTTGCGCCGTCGCACAGTGCCAGTGCCCGTCGTCGCCTAACGCGCACGACGTCATCGAAACACATGGATGCCCCCGGCCCCTGCGCCGGGGACTTCTGCCAATCCGCGAATCTCCAGACCCGCGCGCCGGGCACCGCACACGCAGCGCAATCTGTCCTCCAGATCATGCAACACCTGACGGCCCAGCCCTTGGGCGATCCAGGCGCGCGGATCGACGACCGCTTCACGCCCGCACGCACATCGCGCCCATAGGCTCGACCGCGCCGCCGTGGCCCAACCGAGGCGCGCGTCGCCATATCCTTCACTCTGCCTGAGAGGCCTGCCGCCGTCCGCCATGGTGTGACTCCTTAGATCGAACAAAAGCAGAACTTATGTGATCTGACCACTCCTTTGAGGACAACGCATCAGACTAAATTTTCTCGCTGATCCGAATAGCTGCGCGACACCCGGCCCCGATGACGGCTGACAACACGCTATGGCCAGGTGCCTGTTGGGCGCCCTCCTCGACGGCTTCGTCACGATGAGCCAGTTCTTCGTCTCGGAAACCGGCCAGCTCCGCCGCGAGGGCAGGGTCACGGTCGGACAATTCCGCGATCTGGTCCGCATAGTGCTGGGCAATCACCGTCTCGACCGCTTCGGTGCAAGCGTGGGCGGCCTTCTCACCCATCAAGGCGGTGCCCGCGCCAAGGGCGAAACTGGCGAGGCGCCAGAACGGGGCCATGGCAGTCGGGCGCACCTGATGCTGGGTCAACAGCTGATCGAAGCGCGCCAGGTGCACCGCTTCCTCGGCGGCCAACTCGGCAAATCGTCGACCTGCCGGACGATCACCCAGAACGGCTCTCTGGCCGCGATAAATGTGGACGGCCGCGAGTTCACCGGCCTGGTCGACACGCAGGATCTCAGCCAGGCGCGCCGTTGCGGCGCTGCGCCCGGGTCTGGGGGGAACAGGGTTCATCTTTTGGTCCGCTCTCGTAACGCCGCCAAGACGCTGAGGGTCGCAAACACGACTGACCCCAGCGCGTTCCAACCTGCCATCGACAGCCCAGCAAAAACCCACGGCGCATGATCACAGGCGGGCGGTCGAACTTTGTCACCGCCAAGAAAAGCGGCCATATCCGCGGCGCTGACCGCGCCGCC
>JAYTWT010000539.1:0-9430 GCA_043743295.1 Alphaproteobacteria bacterium
GGGAACAAACACCTGGCCAAGGGGTTGAATGTGCTGAGCGGCCAAGTGACCCACCCGGCGGTCGCCGAAGCGCTGGGCAAGCCGTTCGTGGACCCCTACACCGCCTGGGGCTGAGGCCGCCGCAGCGTTCACAACACTCTGACCCTATTGGAGAACTGCCCCATGCCGACAACCGACAAGACCCCCGACAAAGCTATCGCCGACAGCCTCGCCAAGCTGCTGGCCGATACCTATGCCGTCTACCTGAAGACCCACGGCTATCATTGGAACGTGCGGGGTCCCAACTTCTCCAGTCTGCACACCCTGTTCATGACCCAGTACACCGAGATGTGGACCGCCATCGACCTGATCGCCGAGCGGATCCGCGCCCTCGGCGAAATGGCCCCGCAAGGCTACGCCGCCTTCGCCGCCCTCTCGGCCATCAAGGACGGCGACCCCGCAAAAGCCTCCGAAGCCATGCTGAACGAACTGCTGGCCGACCACCACACCCTGGTCACCACCGCCAAGGCGGCCCGCGAAGGCGCCGACGACGTCACCGCCGCCGTGATCGACGCGAGGATTGATGCGCATCAGAAGCACGCGTGGATGCTGCGGGCGACGTTGGGGTAGGGGTGGTTACCGGGGGCGTCCGCTCGTGACTCAATGGCGACGTCCAGGTCTCGCGGTCATCAGGCTCCGTAGAATAGCCGCGGGAAGAGTTGATCCCAGTGCAAGCCGAGAATGAAGTCCTCGGTTGCGGGGTCTGCGAGATCACCGGTGTGGAAGTGTTGGTCGATCGCCTCTTGAACAACGATGTGGGCCCGCGCCTCTAGCTGCAAGTCGCGCTGTACCGGATCATCCGAGAGGTCGCCCTCGACGGCCGCTGCGATATCGCGGGGCCGAGTGACGTGGCCCTCTATCAAGTTGGAGTAGTAGCAGTTCATCAGGCGCACCAGATCGGCAGCCTCAGCCGGCAGCGGCCCTCGAAGAGCGTTGTCGAGACGCCCAGCCTTGAATGACAGTTCCGCGAGGACCTCGTTGATCGTAGCGGTAGAGTCATCGCCTAGGCGCATTGGCTCCAACGGACCAGGCGTTTCTTCTGCCGCTTCCATCGCCGATCTTTCTTACGCTACGGGCCAATATATAAGCACATGTTATATATAAGAATTTATGGTCGGATGGCGATTGGAATGCCGATATTTTTGCCGATCCTGTTGCCGAGAATAAGTTGCGCGCCGGTTTCGCCCGGTAGTGGAAAACACGCGTGCGTTTCCTAATTTCCGAAGGATTATTTTGGAGCGGGCCTGTCTGCTTCGACCGCCAACCGCAGCGCTTCGAGATCCGGTGCCGCCAAGTCGTCGAACAGGTTGGCTGTGAGCGCGCGATCAACCTTCTCGCGCACCATGTTCCAGTCGTCGCCCGGTTCGCGCTTGAGTTGCTCGGCAATCGAGTCAAATCGAGCCTGGACGGCGGGGCGTGAGGGGAATTCTATGCTACGTCGGATTAGGTAGTGGTAGGGTGTGTCGCAGCCATGGCGGATAAGACTTGGCAGGAAGGTCACCATGGGCGCTGGTCCTTCGACTCCCGCTTGTTCAGCCAACCGCGCCGCGACTTGAGATAGTACGCCACACAAGAACGAGATATCCGGCACGAGACGAAGTGCGAAACGGCGCCCCCGCTGAGCACGCTTCTCCGGCTTTGTTGGTCGCTTAGCGGGGCCTTCGTTGGCCGCGACGAACCGGCTGATCGAGGCTTCGAGCGCGACCAGAGTCTCGCCCCGCAACCACAAGGCCAGTGCATCGGTAACGGCACCGCGAAGCCTATCGCGCCCGGCAGGCGTGAGGGTCTGTTTGTCGTAGGCGCGACCGAAAACCCGCCCCATTGTTTCGGGACGAAGGAACACGTCAAAGTCGTCTCCGTCCACGTCGAGCTGCTTCAACAGCCAGCCGATCCAAGCGCTGGCTTCTGTCGCCGTCTCGGGCGCCTCCGCATACGCGACCGCAAGGTTTGCAATGAAAGCCGAGCTGGCACCAGTCTTCGCCGCCAACTCCTCCTGCCAGGGGAGTTGAGGGGGCGCTGCAGCGTCTCGCAGGGCTCCCAGCAGCGTCGCCTTCCGGGCCTGAAGCCATTGCTCCGCCTTGTCCGCATCAGCGATCCTACGCTGATAGAATCCCAACGATCGGCGGGCCAGCGACTCGAAGGTTTCGATACCCTCGCGTTCATCACCCAACGAAATTGCGAGGCGCCGTAGCAGGTATTCGGCTTCGGTCCCGCTCACACCGCGCAGCTCGATTTCGTCGAAAAGCGTGGTCAAGGGATCGGCGAGTGGCAGGCACTGGTCGCTCTCCGAAAACACGATGCTTAGATCGTCTTCCGAAGAGACGGCCTTCGTCGCAAGATCGCATCCAAGCGGAACGGCCGGTACGACGATGGCCAGCCCCGTGGAGGCCATCCCTGCCCGACCGGCCCTCCCAAGTGCATTGAGGATTTCGTGTGGCGCGAGCGGAGATCGCGGCTCGCTTTCTCGCTCGTCCAACCGATCCGTACCAGCGAGGATCACGACCTCGCAAGGTAGGTTCAGACCTTGAGCGAGCGTAGACGTGGCGGCGAGCACGTTTACACCGCTGTCGGGCGACCGAAACATTTCTTCCACGAGACGTCGCTCTCCTTGCAAAAGCTCTCCGTGGTGGACGGCAGCCCGGCGGGGGCCAGCGTCGTAGAGCGAATTTTCCCTACCGATCTCTTCAATCAGGGCGTCTCGCATGGCGACTTGATCGCCTTGATATTCCGGCATCAGTACCGCGGCGCCCTGATTGAGCGCTTTTGCGACGCTGACGCACATCCTGATGTTTTCGCAAAACACGATGACTTTTAGGCCAGCACCCGCGAACGCATTCGCAATCGAGGCGGCCACAACGCCGCGATTGGACGTCACCCACGCCCCTTTTCCCTTCGAAAGCGCAACCGGTGCGCTGGAAAATGCTCGCAACACCAGTTTGTCCGGTGCACCCGGATTCCAGCCGGAGATCAGGGAGAACAACCCGTACGGAAGGGCGGAGACGTCGATATCTGACTCTCCACGGATGAGGGACATATGAAGACGGTCCAGGTCTGACTGAGCGTAGGTGACGCAGGCTCGCAGCTGGCGCGTCGGTTTCCATTTATCGTCGAATGGCTTCACCGGCCGGCCGAGAAGGGTTTGCAACCAGGCGGCCACTTGATCGCCGTTGCTGACCATGGCCGACAGCAAAATGAGATCCGCGCTGGCGTTAATCGAAAGGAACGTCAGCAAGCACAGCATCGCATCGATGCCCCTGCGACCAACACGTGGCGGGCGGGTGTCAGTCGCCGGCTTGTCGATACCCAAGAGGTGGCATTCGTCGAACACCAGAAGCCCGACCTTCGAAAACAGCGATGGTGCGAACGTCAGCAGGGCAAAGCAGCGTTCTGGCGTAACGACGGCAACGTCCGGCAGGAACTCGATCGCATCATCGAGCGAGATGTCTTCGATGCTCTGCGCCTTGGCGATGCCGGATACGCGATCATTCAAGTCTCTTTCGACCTGTCCGACAAGCGCGTGAGTGGGCGCCAGGTAAAGGACGGTCTTTCCGGCAGCTAGAGTCGCCGCGATCTTCAGCGTTGCGAGGGTCGTCTTGCCTGACCCTGTCGGGGTGGTCATCACGAGCGAGGTGCCCTGGGCAAGATAGCCTGTCGCGACCGCGCTGCGATGGTTCGGCCAAATGAAGGGGCGGCGCAGCGCCTCGGCCTTCAACCAATCCTGCCAAGCCGTGTCGTCCGCACCAAGAGGTGTTGGTATCCTAACGAGCGCGCTATCCCGCAGCGTCTTGCTAGCTCGCCCGAGCAACGCCGCGAGATGGTGTGGTCCGGCATAGATGGAAACCGCATTTGACGCGCCCCCCGGACCGACCGATCCAGGCTCCGCAGCGTCCAGCGCCAGCCGCCGCACGGAGGCAAAAATCGCCTGCGCCTGCTCGATGGCCTCGTCACCAACGGCACCGAGCCCGGCGCTAGCCAGCAATCGCACACCGCGGAGCAGGTGCTGAAAGAGCAGATCGGTCGCATGGCCATAGAGATCGACCTCGCCCAGACGTTCCGTCTCTGGATCCAGTTCGAAGACTCCCGAAAGCGCTCCGCGGCAGAGCCGGTTCACGGAGAGTATCAGCGCGCGGCGGATCGGATTCGGCTCGCCTGCCGCCCGTATGAATTGCGCGGCCTCAAGGGCGTCCGAAGGTTGTTCAGCGATGAGGTAAAGCAGCGCCGCAGCGATGTCCGATCCCAGCACATCCTCGTTCAGGACCGAGGGACCATCCTGCGGCTGATTTAGCCGGTCGATGCGCCAGGCGACCTGGCGCGCCGAACCGGCGACGAAGGCCGCTGATCGATTCTGCGCTGGGAAGAGATCAAGGACCACCTGACCTTCATAAATGTCGGCCAAGCGGATCATACGCGCGCGCAATCCCAACAGGTCTGGTATCGCCTGATCGTCGGGGGCCTCTACGGCCAATCGCGCCGCAGCGATGTCGACGTAAGCGCGCGTAAGTTCTTCGACCAGATCTTCGGAGCTCAGCCCATTCAGCGACGGCGCGCCCCGCACGATGGCTGCCGTCGCCGGATCAAACATGGACGAGCCATAGCCACTAGCTTCGCGATGACCTGATCTGCGATCGATTGGAGCTCGGCGCGGAAGTTAACGAGAGCCATGACCTCTGCCATTCTGCTAATCCCAGGGTCGAGGACCTGATCCTCGTATCCCGCAAAGATGTGCTCAAAGCTGCTGTCCTTCATATCCGAGGGGGCTGCTGTCAACGCGACACGATACTCGCGCTGCTTTTCCCAGAGCGTGGCACCTAACACCTGCTCCTTGACGTCCTCGTCCACCAGGGTGTCGAGGATGGCCGTCACAGCATCCAAGATCTCAAGGTCCTTCTCACCTGCCTCGACCTTCTTGATCTCCGGCCAGACGCCTCGGGTGATTGTGCTGCGCGGATTAATCGTCGCCTTGTCTTCACAAAGCACGAGCTTCCCCAGCGCTCCACCCGGTGCCCCGAGTTCGATCAGAAGCCCGTCGAACCCCTTGTCTGCCTTGCGAACATGCGGTGGCTTTGCCTTCGCATTGGGGAACTGGATTGAAGCTGCCACCCAAGAGATATGTTGGAAGAGAAGCCCATCGCGGTGGCTCTGCCGTGCGAACCGAGACTTTTCAGCCTGCTCCGCAACTGCTGGGTCTGAACTTGCTAGGGCGACCGCGATATCAGCGACCTTGACCTGCAAGAGCTCGATGGCGTTGCTGAACTCGTTTCCTGGGAACCCAGCAGGCCCGGGCGCGAGCTGTGCGATGATCTTCAGCGCGTGGCTCGGCTTGCGAAGATAAAGCCAAGCGAGACTCTCGATGAAGTGTCCCGAGTTCGCGATTTTCCACAGAGAGAGGGCACAGTTAGGCGACGTTGCGGCGGAGATAGATAGGGGCAACCGATCACCGACCGCTGGGTTCGCTCGAAGCCTCATTGACGCGCTATGGTTGTCTCTGGTCAAGCCTCAAATCGTGCGACCTGCAAGATCGGCAATCCATGGAGTCGCTTTGACGACGCCGGTTTAAAACTAGCCGGAGCTATGGGAACGAGGTACGCGTCCCTCGGGACGTGGCTGCGGGGTTGGCACACGCATTACGCGTGACGTCGACTGCTACGCTTCCCCGACCACCCCCACCCTGCCCCCGTGGCGCGGCCGACGGACGACATTGACGCCTTGCTGGCGTTCTATCGCGATGGGCTGGGGCTGGGCGTGCTCTACCGCTTTGCTGATCATGACGGCTTTGATGGGGTGATCCTGGGGGCGCCGGGCGCGCCATACCATTTCGAGTTCACCCGGGCGCACGGACATGCCGCCGGGCGCGCGCCGACGCAGGATCATCTGGTCGTGCTTTACTTGCCCGACCCGGAGGCCTGGACGGCGGGGGTCGAGCGGTTTCGCGCCGCCGGGTTTGCGCCCGTGGCGTCGTTCAATCCCTATTGGGACATTCAGGGGGCGACGTTCGAGGACCCCGACGGCTATCGCCTGGTTCTGCAGAAGGCGGCCTGGCCGAGCTACGCCGCAGAGGAAGCTGGCTTCGCCACCGGCGGAGACCTCAAGCAAAGCTTGCAACATGGAACAAATCAGGTACTTCGTGAGGCATGATTTCAGTCCGGTACACCGTCGCAATAGACCGCTGGGACTGGAATCTTCACGTTGGGGTGCGACCGCAAACCGGCAGTCCGGATCGCGCAACGAACAGCGATCTTTTGGTGTCGCAAGCCATCGCAATCGAGGGATTGCTCGCGGCACCCGACGAGCACCGCGCGAAGCGCATACACCTCACGCTCTACCCGCAACCCCCCGAGGTGATCTCTGGAGACGGCGAGGCGATTGATGTCGGTCGTTTTCACGAAGGCTCTGAGGCGCGGCCAGATTTGGATTTCGTGGTCAGCCTCTTCCTTCCACAAGAGACCCTTCAGAGCGTTATCCTCTGCCTGAACACCAAATGGCGCAGCCTAAATCTGTGGGTCGATGACGACTCGGAGATTGGCTCCGTCACGGATTTTGCGTTCTCGGGTGAGGTCGAGGGGTAGCGCTGCCCCCAGTTCATCGACGGAGACCACCCCTCGACAATCCCACGCCACCGGTGGACTGATACCCCCCACACCACACTAGGTCCCCCCTTGCGCACGTTCATCGCCGCCGTCCTCGCCACCACCCTGCTCACCGCCTGTCAGGGGTCAGCGCCGCAGCGGCCGGCGTGCCCGACCGGGCAGGTCTGTCTGGAGTATGGCAACGATGGCGAGCCGCAGACGCTGGACCCCGGCAAGGCGAACCTCGTCAATGAGGCGTCGATCATTGGCGACCTGATTGTCGGGCTGACCACTGATGCGCCAGACGCCACGCCGATGCCGGCGGCGGCCACCCATTGGGAAACTAGCGCCGATGGCCTGACCTGGACCTTCCATCTGCGCCCGGCGAAGTGGTCGGACGGCGTGGCCGTGACGGCGGATGACTTTGTGTTTGGCCTGCGCCGCACGCTCGATCCCAAGACCGCCTCGATCTATGCCTACCTGCTGTACGTGATCAAAGGCGGTCAGGCGGTGAATGAGGGTAAGGCACCGCTGACCTCGCTGGGCGTTCGCGCCATCGACCCGTTGACCGTCGAGATCACGCTGGCGCACCCGGCCCCCTATCTGCTGGAACTGACCAAGCACCAGAGCTTCTTCCCGGCCCCCAAGCACGTGATCGAAAAGCTGGGCGATGCCTGGGTTAAGCCGGGGAACTACGTCTCCAACGGCCCCTTCAAGCTGACCGCCTGGGTCCTGGGCGACAAGATCACGGTCGAGAAGAACCCCCATTTCTGGGACGTCGCCAACGTCTGCCTCGACCGGGTGAACTACTATCCGACGCCGGATGCGATCAGTGCCGAGCGGCGGGTGGCGCGGGGTGAATTGGACCTCAACACCCGCTTCCAGTCCAATCGCTATCAGCACCTGAAGGAGACTATGCCCGGCGTACCGCGCGCAGGCGTGGCGCTGGCGACGGCCTATCTGTCGTTCAACACGCGCGACGTGGTGGCCTTCAAGGATGTCCGCGTGCGCCGGGCGCTCTCGATGACCATCGACCGCGACTTCATCACCGCCAAACTGCTGCGGGCGGGGCAACAGCCAGCCTATGCCTTTGTGCCGCCGCCCACCGCCAACTATGTGGCCAAGGGCCCGCGCCTCAGTTGGGCGGACACGCCATTCGCCGCGCGTCAGGTCGAGGCCAAGCGGCTGTTGGCGCAGGCGGGATACACGCCAGACAAGCCCCTGAAGTTCACCATCCTGGCCGCCAACAATACCGACACTCTGCTGCTGATGGAGGCGGTCCAGGCCGACTGGCGGGCGTTGGGCATTCAGGTCAAGCTGGAGCAGAACGAAAGCGGCGTGGCGTTTGGTGCCTATCAGAACCGCGCCTTCGATGTGGGCTCGATGAGCTGGTACGCCGATTTCAACGACCCGCTGACCTTCCTGGGTCTCTTGAAGTCCGACACCGGCGCGCAGAACTATGGGGACTACAAGAACCCGGCCTATGACGCCTTGCTGGCTGAGGCCGACCAGCAAGCCGACGGTGCCAAGCGGGCTGTGATCCTGGCGCGCGCCGAACAGCTTATGCTGGACGACGAGGCGATTGCGCCGATCTATTATGTGGTCAATCGGGACCTTGTGACGCCGCGGGTTACAGGCTGGGTGGCCAATGCGCCCAACTTCCACCGCACGCGCTGGATGTGTCTTGCGAAGTAGGGTGCGGCCATGAGCGGTGAGACTGAGACCCCCGTCCGCCACGCGGGCTTGGTGGTCGGCATCTGTTTCCTGATCGCCGCCATCGAGGGCTATGACATTCAGGCGTTCGGGGTCGCCGCACCCGGGCTGGTTCCGGACTTGGGCCTGAGCCCTGGTCAGCAAGGTTGGGCGGCCAGCGCGGCGATGATCGGCCTGGTGATCGGGGCCTTCTTTGGCGGCTGGATGGCGGACCGGGTCGGGCGCAAACCGGTGTTGATAATCTCGGTCGGGTTATTCGGCCTGTTCTCATTGGCCACCGCAGTGAGCCCGACCTACGAGGCCTTGCTACTGGCGCGGCTGGCCACGGGGCTGGGGTTCGGCGGGGCCATGCCCAATCTGATCGCCATCGCCTCGGAAATCGCGCGGCCCGACCGCAAGGCCGCCACCGTCACGGCCATGTTCTGCGGCATGCCGGCGGGCGGGGCCACGGTGGCCTTGATCGCACGCCTATCCGGGGATGGGTTAGACTGGCGGATGTTGTTCGTCGCGGGCGGGGTCGCGCCCCTATTGCTGCTGCCGGTGATCGCCCGGTGGCTGTCCGAGACGCGGCCCCAGCCCGATCCGTCAGCGGACCAGCGCCTCGTCCCGGCGCTGTTCGGTGAAGGCCGCGCGGCCCCGACCCTGCTGCTCTGGGCCGTGTTCATGCTGACCCTGGTGGTGCTCTATCTGGCGCTGAACTGGCTGCCGACCCTGATCATTGCCAAGGGGCACACGCCCGCCGACGGGTTTGCTGCGGCCATGGCCTTCAACATTGCGGGCGTGATTGGATCGCTGGTATTCGGCGCGCTCAGCGACCGCATCGGCTGGCGATGGCCGCTGGCCCTTGCCTATCTGGCGCTGGCGGTGGTGATGCTGGGCATGGCTGGGGCCGACCCGGCGCAGGCGCTGTTGATCCTCTCCGGGCTGGCGGGCTTCCTGGTGATGGGCGCGCAGTTCTCGCTCTATGCGGTGACGCCGACCCTCTATCCGCCAAGGTCGCGCGGGGCCGGAACCGGCATGGCCGTCGCCGTGGGCCGCCTGGGCTCCATCGCCGGACCGCTGATCGCCGGAGAACTGCGTAGCGCCGGGGCCGGTCCCGGCGAGGTGTTCGC
>JAYTWT010000540.1:0-8456 GCA_043743295.1 Alphaproteobacteria bacterium
AATGGCGCGATCATAGGGAC
The DNA here is from genome assembly GCA_043743295.1 of Alphaproteobacteria bacterium. GTDB lineage: Bacteria > Pseudomonadota > Alphaproteobacteria > Caulobacterales > Caulobacteraceae > Phenylobacterium. The sequence goes on from JAYTWT010000540.1 coordinate 21, forward strand.
TGTCACATCAAGCCGGACCTGGTCCTGATCTATCAGCGGGCGGACTCAGACATTTTGCGGATTGTGCGGCTCGGATCGCACAGCGAATTGGGGCTGTAGGCCGGACGTTTGTAAGCCCGGGCTAGGCGTCAGAAGGGGGACGAAGTGGTGCGACCCGACGGATGATCCATACCTGCCGATCTGCCCGAGAGTGCGCCAAATCCTACGGTTGGCAAAGACGTAGCTTTTACGCTACAATTGGGTGATAGAACTCCTGCGCTACCAGCGCGAAGACGGCTACGAGCCCTTCACAGAAGGGCTTTCTGGCCTCCGAGATACAGCGACCGCGGCCCGCATTCTTATTCGGTTGCTGAGGGTGGAAGCCGGGAACCTCGGCGACTGTCAACCAGTCGGTGACGGTATTCATGAACTGCGGGTGCATGTCGGCCCAGGCTATCGTGTCTACTTTGGACGACATGGCCCCGCGATCATTCTGCTGCTGAGCGGCGGCGACAAGACCACCCAAGCCGCAGACATCCGGCGTGCGAAAGACTATTGGCTGAAATGGAAACGGGGACAGCTGTCATGCGTCTGCGGAACGCGATCTCTCATCGTGAGCGCGAAGTCGCCGAGTTGCGCGCTGACCGCGCCCTAGCCGTCGAATACCTCAAGGCGGCAATGTCATCGCTGGACGATCCAGAGGATCGAGGTGCTGGACTGCTGGCACTGCGGACCATAGCCGAAGCCTACGGCGGGCTCGGCCAGGTCGCCGCTGAAGCCGGGATCAGCCGGGAGTCTCTCTACCGCACCCTCTCACCGAAGGGTAACCCGACCCTCAAGACCCTACTCGCCGTGTTGAAAGCGGTTGGCATGCGGCTGTCGGTGGAGCCAGAGCCTGAGGCGGCTTGAATCGGGGCGTGGACACCTCCCGCTAGAACTCTTGATAGTCTCAGCGCAGGGGAACTCGTTCCCGGAACCTATCCCTCTCTGCCTGCCCTGGCAGGCAATTGTCCCGCCATTTAAGGGCGGCGGCTTCGGCCAAATGGACCGCGGGCGAAGATCGCCCCAAGTGATTTCATCCTCTTTCCAACCCTTTGTTTCAGATCCATAATTTTCCTCGGAGTCCCACTTACGAGGAACGAAAAATGCCGATCTACAAGGTTCTTCGGCTGGTCGACGCCTGGGTCGACTATGTGGCCGAGGTCGAGGCTGATTCGCCCGAGGAAGCGGCCGAACTGGCTCGCGAAAACGAAGGCGACTATGATTGGGATGAGCAGGGTGTCCGAGAGTTCGATGCTCGCGGCTTCCTGACTCTCGACGCCAGCGGCGACGAGATCGACTCGACGCGGGTCGGCGACTTCTAGGCTCGCGCACTTTCAGATGCGCGGCGCATCTTGGCCGATGCGACTACCCCCACCTTGCGCTTAATGAACCTGTGACATCTGCGGCTGAAACTCGGGTCCATTGCGGTTGAGTCGGAGCGGCGATGCAGGATGAGGACGATGCCTTACCGCGCCTTCTAGGCATGGAAGAAGCGCCCGTGCACTTCGAGAGCGCGTCTCAGAAGGTGCGGGTTTCAACTGAAGGCTGGGCGCGGCGAGTAGGCTGCCCGAACTGTGGCGCGCCGACGCTCCACTCGCTTCCGAACAACAGCCCGGTGGCCGATCTCAGCTGTCCGAACTGTCCGGAGGAGTACGAACTCAAAAGCAAGAAGGGTCGTTTCGGTCCGCGTGTAACGGACGGGGCGTTCGCGACGATGCAGCGACGACTGGTTGCGAGGAACAACCCGAACCTGATGCTGCTTGCCTATGACGCAGCCACCAACGAGGCGACTGACGTCCTGGTGATTCCAAAACACTTTTTCACCCTTGACCTGATCGAGGAGCGACCACCGCTGGCGGCGACCGCCCGGCGCGCCGGATGGGTCGGCTGCAACATCAACATCGCAAAGGTTCCGGCAGCCGGTCGCATCATCTTACTGAAGGACCGCACATGGACTCCGAAATCCGTCGTCCATGAACAGTGGCGTAGTACGTTGTTTCTGCGTGAAACGAACCTGGATGCGCGTGGATGGCTTTTGGCTACGATGAAGGTGGTCGAGCGGATAAGGCGCTCCGAGTTCACCTTGCAGGAAGTCTACGCCCAGGAAGCCGAGTTGCAGGCGCTCTATCCTGACAATCGCAACATACGACCAAAGCTACGCCAGCAATTACAAATGCTTCGGGACTGCGGATATCTGGATTTCATAGGTCGCGGAACATATGCGCTGCGACACCGAATAGGCCCATAGCCCTTGGCCCACTCAGTCAACCCCCTCCGGCACCCCCACGCGCCGCAGGTAGACCACCGCGCTCAGCGCCGTGCTGACGGCGGCCAGGGCGACGCTCATCACTTGGCTGATCATCTGGCCAGCGACGGAGAGTTGCCCAGGTGCCGAGCCGCTCGCCGAGACCAGCATTATGCCCACCAGGACCACAGGCAGGCTGAGCATCATGGAGGCGGCGATATAGGCCAGGACCTGCCCCTGCATCCGGGCCCACGACCGGGCCGCCGTCGCACCGGGGTCGTCGACCAGCCAGGCGATCGGCAACAGCATCAGGCGCGTCACCACAATCGTCCCGCCGACGACGGCGACCGCCATTGCGAGGAAGCGGGGCAATACCTGGGCGGGCGGCATGGCCTGAGTGGCGAGCATGAAAAACACTAAGCCGTTGGTCAAAATCGCAATGCCCGCCATCCAGAGGATATAGCCGATGGCCCCTCGGCTGAGGCCTACCGGTCGCCGGCCCGTCAACAACAGATGCAGCATGGTCCCGACCAGCGCCGCGTTCACCAGAGCCTGCGCGACGAGATAGGCCCATTCGCTGGGCCCGAACGTCTTGGCGTCAAGGCTTACGCCTGCCTGACGCGCGGCAAGCTCCATGGCCAGGTCGACGATCAGCATCACACCAAGCAAAGGCCAGAGCCCCCGTGGGGCTGCCATCAACAGCCGCACCACTGCGCCGGCCAGCGGGCCTTCGGCGATCTGGACCGGGGGCCGCCAGGGCGTGTTCGGGGGCGTGGGCTCACTCATGGGCGGTTCCGTACGACACCGGCGGGCCCGGCGCCAGAGCCTGATCTGGTCCCTAATCAAGCTCCATGTCGTCGGTGCCGCTCCAACGTCATGAACATCGTAAACTGGCACCGTTCATGCGGCGGTCAGACACACTGTGCTGTTTTTGGGCACGAGTTCATCAGCAAGGTCGGATCGATATCGGAGCAAATTCGGTTGAGATCCGCACCAGACCTTGGGTTGACGATATGAGGATCTTGAAGATGTCACCGTCTCTCAGTGTGGTTTCCGACAACGACCTGAAAACGCTCGTCCCGATGGCCGAGACCGTCGCCCAGCGTGTGCGCCGGCTGCAGGCCGAGGCGCGGCAACTGGCCAAGGATCACGTCCGATCGTTCAGCGCGGCGATGTCCGAACTGGAACATCTCGCCGCCGAGATCGCCGACGGCGGCGATGCCTATGCCCCCGGCATCCGCGACATTGCCCGTCGCTTGGCCGAGGACCTAGACAGCCGGGTACAAACCCTGGACGCGATCAGCGCCCGGACCTAATCGGTTCGGGTTCTATCGGAACATGCCCTCGCGCAGATTGAGGCCGTGTTCGAGATAGGCCTTCAACGCGCAGACCACGAAGGTCCACCCCTGGCAATTGCCATAGGAGGCCTTCAAACCGGTCGGCGTTTGGTGCCAGCCCTCCTCTGCGATGCTCACCAGCGTGCGGCCGTCGTCCAAAGCTTCGAAGCTCATCGTCACTCGCGTGCGATAGCCGGCGTCGGCCGCAACCGCCGCATCGCCGTCAGACGGGCCGCCCTCGTTTGCGGTCCATTCCAGGACGATTTTGCTGTCCTTGATCACTTCGATCACCCAGACCGGGAACGCGCCTGGATAGTCGTGGAAGTCCCAGGTGACAGTGGCGCCGGTCTCCAGCCGACCCTTCGCGCCCCCGGTGGTGAAGTAACGGGATAGCTCCACGGGATTGACGACCGCCTCAAACACCTCGGCCACCGGTCGGGCGATGCGTCCGGACACACTGAATTTCAGGTCCACGTTTGTCTCCTTGCGAGCTCTCACACAGGTTATATAATTATAACATGACTGACAACCCTGAGGATGATTCGGTTTTCAAGGCGCTGGCCTCGCCGGTGCGTCGCGCGATCCTTGATGCACTGAAAGACCATCCGCGTACGACCGGCGACCTCTGCGCGCAGGCAGCCCACCTCGACCGCTGTACGGTGATGCAGCACCTGGGCGTCTTGGAATCTGCCGGCCTTGTCGTCGCCCGCCGCAATGGCCGAGAGCGGTGGAACCACCTCAACGCCCTACCGATCCGGCGCATTCAGGATCGCTGGATCGGTGCCTATGCGTCCGGCGCGGTGGATGTTTTGGACCGGCTCAAAGGCGATCTGGAGCGATGAGCGCCGTCGCCGCCTACCCGACTAGATCCCGGAACTCAGCGCTCCGCTTCAGCCACGCCGCCGCATAGCCGCAGATCGGCGTGACCTTCAGGCCCTTGGCGTGGGCGTCACGGCTGATGGCCTGCATCAACCGACCTGAGGCACCGGTTCCCCGCAACGCCGGAGGGCTGAACACATAGTCGAGGTAGAGCTGATCGCCGGTCCGCCGATAGTCGGCATAGGTGGTCTGACCCGCCTCGTCCCGCTCGTAGCGGAGGCCTGTGTCGCGAAGTTCAACGTCAACCGCGTCGGTCATTGATCCGTCCTCCATCCGGCGTACAGTTCAAGCTGATGGCAGTGAAGGGTCAGATCAAGATGCGACACGTGATCGTGCTGAGTATTAGCCTCCTGCCCCTGGCGGCTTGCCAGAAGAAACCGGAAACCGCAGCTGCCACCGTTGACGCCGCGCCTGCTTCGGCCCAGACCTCCGGACCCATGAGCCCGCCTAAGCGCAAGCCGGGCCTTTGGAGCCAGACGGTCTCGACGCAGGGCATGACCCAGACCTCAAAGCTCTGCTTGGACGAAGCGACAGAGGCCAAAATGACTATCTGGGGCCAGCAGATCGGCAAAAACATCTGCGTCAAGAACGAGGTGCGGTCCGCGCCGGGCGGCTGGTCCTTTGAAAGCCAGTGCGACATGGGCGGCGGTGGCGGCAAGGTGGCGACCAGCGGTACGGTCACCGGCGATTTCAACGCGTCCTACAAGGTCAAGGCCACGTCGGTGACCACCGGATCATCGATGGCCCAGATCAACGGAACGCACGCGATGGAGATGATCGGCACCTGGGAAGGTGCCTGCCCTGCCGGGATGAAGGCCGGCGACATGACGCTGCCGGGCGGCATGAAGATGAACCTCAACGACCTTGCAGCGATGAAGAACTAGCGCGCCGCCCACCCCAGATCGAATTGGTCCGCCGAGGTCGAGGATCAAGACCACGGACCGAGGGACGGCGTGGCGGATTAGCCCCCAAATGACCGCCGCACGCTGAAGAACAGGCTGCCGCCCCACTCCAGATTCCGCACATCGGTATAATCCAGTACGCGCAGGCTTCGCGCACCGGCATAGACCTCGCGGATGCGCTTCACGTCGCGCTGGTTAAACAGCTGGGCCTCAGCGCGCAGCGTCAGGTTCCGCTTCGGTCGGTACTCAGTAAACAGGGTGGCCTGGGTTCCGACCTTCTTGGTCTCGATCTCGGTGAGGCGATAGGCGCTGTCGCGGTAGGCGCCGATCACATCGATCCCCCAGACGGCATTCAGGCGCGGCACTTCCTGGATCAGGTGCGCGTCCCAAGTGACAGGGCTCAGCCGTTCGGCATCGCGGCCCCCGGACAGACGAAGCGTTGAAATCTCGCGGGAACGGCCGGTGAGCGGGTCGTCCACCCGGCTCCAGCGCCGGGTCACCTGGGCGCGGATCTGAGTCGCAGGTACGCCCAACTTGTCCAGCGGTAGGGTGAGGCTGGCCTGGAGCTCATCGCGGCGGCCTTTGCCGATGTTGCCGGGCGAGTCGGAGAGGATCGCTCCGGTCGCGCTGTAGACCGGCACACGATCAACCACGTCCGAGAGCTCAGACCGACGGGCGGTCAGCACCACGGCCCCGGCCTTCCAGAAGCGCTGTTCGAACGTCGCCTCAGCCACCCAGGCTTGCTGGGGCGTCAAATCCGGGTTGCCGGTCGAGAGCGTGCCGGTCGAGGCCACGGTTGAGGAGGCGACGAAGTCTTCGAAATTGAGCTGGCCGACTTCCCGCTCCACCCGCAGGCGCAGCTGGCTGTCCGGCGTGGCCGCCCAGGTGAGCGATACCCGCGGCTTGGTGAACTGCAGCGGATTGCGAGTGACCACGTCGCCCTTGGATGTCGTGCGGGACACCTCCTGCCGCAGACCCGCCTCTAGTGTGAGCGCATCACTTGCCCGCCAGGTCCCGCGCAGCGTGGCCTCGGCTCGCTGTTCTTCAATCTGCACATTGGCTGCGGGTACAAACGTGGTCCTGCCGTTGACCAGCAGCGAGGTGACACTGTCCAGTCGGTTCAACGCACCCTCGGCACTGGCTTCGAACGACAGTCGCGGCGATTGGCGGAATTTCAGGGTCAGACGTCCGACACTCTCATCGCCGGTCCGCTCCAACCGAAAGTCGCGGGCCAGACTGGGGCTGTCGAAGTGGGCCGTCGACGTAACGTCGCTACTCTGTTGTAGCGCCACGGCCTCCAGGCTCATCCGAGCACTCAAGGCCCGAGAATAGCGACCGCCTGCCTCAATCTGTTTGCGCAAATAGGTGTTGTATTCGTACTCCTTGCCGCCGCCCACGTAGCGATCATAGAGCTCAGACGAAAACGGGCCGATGTTGACGGCGGCGTTCAGTCGGGCCTGCCCCCCCGCCAGCGGCGTTTCGAAGGCCCCGGTGGTCTGATAGCCGCGCCGGGTCGCATCGGAATTGACCTTCGAGCGCAACCGGACGGTCCCGTTAGCGTTGTACCGAACGCGGCCACCTTGGCCATAGTCCTCAAAGGGACTCGAAGACAGCACCTGCGACACCTCAGCCGAGCGCCCGCCGGGCCAGCGCCATTGCGCCTCGGCGCGCAGGCTGTTCAGCACCCGCCGGTCGCGCAGAACGTTCATGCTGGGCGTGACAGCGGCGCGGAAACCGGCGGTCTTCTTGCGCACCACATTGGCCAGGACGGAACGACCGTCCATGTCGACACCCGGCGCGCCGCCGCGGATCAGCTCCACCCGCTCTACCGATCCGGCAGGGATGCGCTTTAGGATTTCGTCCAGGCCGTCGTTCTTGGAGACCGGCGGTTGGCCGTCGATCAACACATTACCCGAGGCCCCCGCCAAGCCGCGCACGCTGGCACCCTTGTCAAAGGTGAAGCCAGGCAGCCGCGCGACCATATCGAACGCACTGGTTGGCCGGGCCTCAGTGAAGAAGCCCGGTGGATAGGCGATCACACCCTGTTCGGCCTGCACCGTGGGCGGCACCTCAACCCCTTCGATGGCTTGTGATGCTGCTGCGGCAAGAACAATAAATGAGATCAGCATGAACGGGGGCTTTCGCGCCGACGACCTCGGCGGGCCAGATGAGCTATCGCGCCCGTCGTTCCATGAACCGGACAGGGTTTGTCAAGCTTGAGAGCTTTGCTTTAGCAGGTGAATGTTGCAGGTGCCTTACCGCGCGACGCCAACCCAGATTATGTGCCGTGCGCCCTTGCCCGATGGGCTGGCGCGGACCTGGATTTCCTCGACGGCGAAGCCAGCACGGCGCATTCGGCCGGCGAACGGCTGATCGGGTCCCGCCGACCAGACCGCCAGCACGCCCCCGTGCTTCACGGCCTTGCGCATCACGGCCAAGCCGCCGACCGAATACAGGCGGTCGTTGGCGTCACGGTTCAGCCCGTCAGGCCCGTTGTCGGTGTCCATCAGGATAGCGTCATATTGCGGATTGGCGTCGGCCAGTAGGTCGGCCACGTCCGCCTGACGCAGGATCAGGCGCTTGTCGCCGAGCGCGCCATTGTAGAGATGCGCCAGTGGTCCTTTGGCCCAGGCGATCACCTGGGGCACCAACTCGGCCACCGTGATCTGGGCGTCTTTGGGAAGGTCCGCCAGGGCCGCGCGCAGAGTGAACCCCATGCCTAACCCACCGATGAGCATACGCGGTGCCTTACGCTCGGCGATCTTCGCCCACGCCAGCTGCGACAGGGCGATTTCCGAGCCGGAGAGGCGGCTGTTCATCAACTCGATGGTTCCCGACATGATCGAGAAGTCCTGCCCGCGCTGCATCAGCCGAAGCTCACCCCCACCGGGGATCTGGGCGGTGTCGAGATGTATCCAAGGGTTCATGCCGCCGTCATAGCGGTTGGAACGGTCGACGCACCACCTTTCCTATCCACACTTCCTTCACCCTGTCCGTCAGCGGTGACTTAAGGGCTCGTGGTGCAGAGTTGAGGGATGGATCCGATTTCGAC
>JAYTWT010000541.1:0-6271 GCA_043743295.1 Alphaproteobacteria bacterium
GCGATCAGGCCGTTGGCGTCATAGCGCGGGGTCAGCGCCTTGCCCTGTTCCAGGGCGTTGGCGGCGGCGGTTGTGGGACTGGTCATGCACATACACTCCACTCATCCCCGCGAAGGCGGGAACCCAGGTCGTCGGTCGCGAGGGTAGCCGGCAGAACCACCCCTTGATTTGAACTAACGCCGTGAATTCCAACTTGGTCCCCGCCTTCGCGGGGATGAGCAGATATTATGAGACCTCTACCGCCTATTCACGAAATCCAGGAACCGCTGCCGCAAGGTGGGATCGGTCTTGAAGACGCCAGTAAATTGGGTGGTGATCGTGGTCACGTGGCGGTGGTGGACGCCGCGGGTGGTCATGCACTGGTGCGCTGCGTCGATCAGGACCGCCACGCCAGCGGGGCGCAGGCTGTCGGTGATGGCGTCGCAGATCTGCTGGGTCATGGTCTCCTGCGTCTGAAGTCGGCGGGCGAAGATCTCGACGACTTTGGCCAGCTTGGAGATGCCGACAACCCGGTTGGTCGGCATGTAGGCGACATAGGCCTTGCCAAGAAACGGTGCCATGTGGTGCTCGCAGTGGCTCTCCACCTCGATCTCGCGCAGCATGACGATGTCGTCATAGCCTTGGACGTCTTCGAAGGTGCGTGACAGCTCCTTGGCAGGGTCCAACTTGTAGCCCTCGAACCATTCGCCATAGGCGTCGACTACGCGTTTGGGGGTGTCGATCACGCCCTCGCGGCGCGGATCGTCACCGGCCCAGGCGATCAGGGTGCGCACGGCTTCCATCGCTTCTTCGCGGCTGGGGCGCTTGATCGGCTCAATAGACTGGTCGTCGGACCCGATGAGGGTTCGCTCGCGGCTGGGGGCATCCATGTGCGGTCGTTTCTTTCCAGGGCCGAGTTGCGCCGGAACGAGGGTCCCGGAAATGACGCGTGCCACCCCTTCACTGCGGACCCTGGCAACCTTGGCCATCAGTCCATCCGTTATGTATATGGGGCCAAGCCCTGTCCCGGCAACCGTTTCGCAGCGTAAACCTGACCCATGAACTTGACCCTCTACGACACCATGAGCCGTAAGAAGCGGGCCTTTGCGCCGCGCGATCCGTCGCGGGTGACGCTCTATGTCTGCGGACCGACCGTCTACAACTACGCCCACATCGGCAATTTCCGGCCGGTTGTGGTGTTCGATCTGCTGTTCCGGGTGCTGCGCGATATTTATGGCGATCAGGCTGTACGCTATGCAGCCAACGTCACCGACGTAGACGACAAGATCAACCGAAGGGCCGTGGAAGAAGGCGTGCCGATCCGCACGATCACCGACCGCTATCTCAATGCCTACAACGCTGATGCTGCGGCGCTCGGCGCGCTGCAGCCCACCTTCCAGCCGCGCGTGACCGAAACTATGGATGCCATCATCAAGATGATCGGCGACCTGGTGGCACAGAAGGCCGCATACGCTGCCGAGGGCCACGTCCTGTTCGATACTCAAGCATTCCCAGACTACGGCAAACTCTCGGGCCGGCCCATGGACGAGATGATCGCGGGGGCCCGCGTGGACGTGGCCCCCTACAAGCGCCATCCCGCAGACTTCGTGCTTTGGAAGCCCTCCAAAGCGGGCGAACCCGCTTGGGACAGTGCGTTTGGTAAGGGCCGTCCAGGCTGGCACATCGAGTGCACCGCCATGATCGAGCAGGCGCTGGGCCTGCCCATCGACATCCATGGAGGCGGCATCGATCTGGTATTCCCGCATCACGAGAATGAGCTGGCTCAGGGCGTCTGCGCCGGTCACGGTCGTGAGTACGCTGACGTCTGGATGCACAACGGCTTCCTCAACATGGGCGAGGAAAAGATGTCCAAGAGCGTCGGCAACGTTGCGCTGGCGCACGATCTATTGAAGCAATACCCGGGTGAGGCGATCCGCTGGGCGCTGCTGGCTGGCCACTATCGCCAGCCCTTGGAGTGGACCGGTGAACTCATCGATCAGGCCAAGAGCGCGCTGGATCGGCTCTATCGAGTGCTGGACGATTCCGGCCGGTTCCTGGCCGGGGTCGAGACCTCTCTGCGCGCGTCCGGTGGCGAACACACGGGCGCCGTTCAGGCGTTCGAGGCGGTGCTGGGCGCGCTGGGTGATGACTTGAATACCCCCAGCGCCTTTGCCGGGCTGTTCCAACTGGGCGACCACCTGCGCGCCGCCACCATGGGCAAAGATGTAGCTGGCGTTGAGCGTAGCCGGGCATTGCTGCTTGAGGCGGGCGGTTTGATGGGCTTCCTGCAGACTGATCCGCAAGCCTGGTTCCAGGGCGGGGCGGATGACGGCTTGAAGTCGCGCGTGGAAGGGCTGATCGCAGATCGCGCCGCCGCGCGCGCGGCCAAGGATTGGCCTGAGGCCGACCGTATCCGTGATGCACTGACCGCGCTCAATGTCGAAGTCATGGATGGTCCCACTGGCGCGACCTGGCGTATCAAGGAGCAGGCGTAATGGCTTTCAAATCCGGACCTGACCTGCTGGCTGGCCCGACCAGCAAGCGCACATCCTTGGGCCCCAAGGTCGCGAGCGGCGACATCAAACTGCCCCCGCCCAAGGTACCCGGCGGGGTCCGCGTCGAAGATCGAATCGGCGTCCAGGCTCCGGCCGAGCTGATCTGGGAGATCGTCCACGACCTGGAACACTGGGCCGATTGGAACCCGACCTATCCGCAGGCTGAGGGCCAGATCCGCATCGGGTCTATCCTGACGCTGACCCTGGCGTTGCCCGGCCAGCCGCCGCAGGTGATCAAGCCCAAGGTACTGGACTGGATCCCGGGCGAACAGCTCCACTGGGAGCTGAAGCTGATGGGCGGGATGATCAAGACGGTCCGCTACATCGAGATTGAAGCACGGGGCCAGACCGGTTGCATTATCGACAATGGCGAGATCTTCGGCGGTTTTATGGGCCCTTCGCTGGGCAAGCGGATGGGCGGCACGGTGCGGCGCGGTTTCCGGGCGATGAACGAGGCGTTGAAGGCGCGCGCCGAGACGATGTGGGCGGTGCGCAAAGGGTAGTGCCATCCGGGAGAGTGAGCCGCTGACTATTGGCCCTTTCGTCATTTCCAATCCTCGCGATAGGGTGGTGCCAAGTAAGGAGCTAGGCGCCATGTCCGAAGCCACGACCCCTGCCACAAAGCGGCCGAACCCTCGGGGGGCGACCCCACCGGAACCTTCAAAGCCCCAGGCCTTCTACGATGATGTGAAGACCAAGTTCGCCGAGGCGCGGGACCTTCGCCTGGCCTACCGGCCTGAAGGCACACAGCAGTTCACCTCTGACTTGACCGGCGCGTTGGCAGGATATGAGGTTGATCCTTACGCGGTCGCGGCACCGGATCGCGCAGCCATCAGTGACACTGTAGAAGTACTGTTCATCGGCGGCGGCTTCTCGGCCCTGCTGACGGCGGCGCGGCTCCGGGAACGGGGCGTCGAGAGCATCCGGATTGTCGAACGCGGTGCCGATGTCGGCGGCACCTGGTACTGGAACCGCTATCCGGGCGCGGCTTGTGACGTCTCGGCCTACGACTATCTGCCGCTGCTGGACGAGATGGGCTATGTGCCGGACCGCTACTATGCAGGCGGGCCAGAGATTTTCGCCCACTGCCAGGCGATCGCTCGCAAGTACGACCTCTATGATCTGGCGGTATTTTCCACGACCGTGATGTCGACCACCTGGGACGCGGCGGCCAAGCTCTGGCGGCTGACCACCGACCGGGGCGACACCTTGTCGGCCCGTTTTGTCATCGTCGCCAACGGCACCCTGGCCAAGCCCAAGCTCTCCAAGATCGAGGGTATGGAGACGTTTGCGGGCAAGTCGTTCCATACCTCGCGCTGGGATTACGATTACACCGGCGCAGACCTCTCGAACCTCGCGGACAAGACGGTCGGCGTCATCGGCACTGGGGCATCAGCCGTACAGATCGTCTCGCAGTTGGGTGCGACGGCCAAGGCGCTGTACGTGTTCCAACGAACCCCGTCGGCAGTGGGCATCCGCAACGACTTCGCGACCGATCCTGAATGGAAAGCGCGGCAACAGCCCGGCTGGCAGGCCGCGCGCCGCCAGCGCCACCTTCGGGGTCGCGAGCCCTCGGCGGACCTGAAGATCGACACCGCGCCGGAACTGTCCCGCGACGAGAAGATCCGCAAACAGGAAAATACCAATATCGAGCAGATGATGCGCATCCATCAGCGCATCGATGAGGTGGTCGAAGACAAGGCTACCGCCGAGGCGCTGAAGCCCTGGTACATGTTCATGTGCAAGCGGCCGTGTTTTGACGATGCCTACCTGCCCACGTTCAACCTGCCCAACGTCCATCTCGTGGATACCAAGGGGAAGGGCATCACCCGTATCGGCCCATCTGGGCCCGAGTTCGAGGGCACGACCTATCCCCTGGACGTGCTGATCTACGCCACCGGCTTCGAGGTCCAGAAGACCGGCATCTACAATGAGATCCGGGGCGAAGGCGGTCTTGAGCTCAACGAAAAATATGCGGACGGGATGCGCACTTTGCTGGGTGTTCACAGCCATGGCTATCCGAACCTCTTCATCATGGGTGGCTATCAGGCGTCGTTCCAGTTCAACCTGACCTTTATGCTGCAGACCCAGGGCGACCACATCGCCGAGTGCATCAAGTTCACCCGCGAGAACGGCCACGATACCCTGGACGCTCGGCCGGAGATCGAAGACTGGTGGGTCCAGGAGGTGATCGCCCATCGCGGCAAGACCACGCGCAACCAGGACTGCACGCCGGGCTATTACAACTTCGAGGGTGAGTTTAACCGCCGCCAGGACGGCAACTATAACGGCGGCTTTGCCCGCTATTTCGACCACATGGCCGACGTACGCAAAGACATGGCCAAGGCATTCCAGTTTGGCTGAGGTGTAGCCTTCAATGACCCCGTCCCGCCGATCCGTCCTCGCCGTTGGAGCGACCGCGCTTGCTGCGGCTGCGCCCACCCTCGCAGCATCTACCGCCGACCCGGCCATGCTGGCCCGCAACGAGGGGTACTGGTCCAAGGTATCCACCCTTTTCGACGCGCCGCCCAAGGACGTGATCCAGTTGGAGAACGGCTACTTCGGCGCCATGCAACGCTCGACCCGGGCCGCCTTCGAGCGCCAGACCCTTCGGGTAAACCGCGACACCTCGGTGTATGCGCGGGAGGGCTACATCACGGACTTCAATGCGGTGCGCGCCCGCTGTGCCCGCCTCCTGCAGGTTGATGTCGATGAGATCGCCTTCACGCGCGGTGGCACCGAATCCATGGTCACCCTGATCGGCGGCTACAACCGCCTGAAGCCGGGCGACGCCGTGCTTTATGCCGATCTCGACTACGACAGCATGAAGACCAGCATGGCGGCGCTGGAGCGGGTGCGCGGCGTCCGCGTGGTGCGTATCGACCTGCCCGAGCCGGCGACCCGCCAGAACCTGATCGACGCCTATGAGCGTGCGCTGCGCGACAATCCGGACGTGCGCATGATGCTGCTGACCCATCTCAGCAACCGCACGGGCCTAATCCCCCCGGTCAAAGAGATCATCGATCTGGCGCGGTCCCGGAATGTGGATGTGCTGCTCGACAGTGGTCACGCCTGGGGCCAGACGGAGTTCACCCTGCGCGACCTGGGCGTCCAGTTCGCCGGTCTCGGCCTGCACAAATGGATTGGCGCGCCCTTGGGCCTGGGCCTCGTCTACATTGCCAAGGATCGCATTCCCGACATCGACGTCTCGATCCTCGAGGGCCCCAGCAACCGGATCGACGCCCGCGCACATACCGGCACCATGAACTTCGCGGCCATTCTGTCGGTGCCGGACGCGATCAATGCCCACGAGGCCATCGGGCTGGCGGCCAAGGCGCACCGCCTGCGCTATCTCCGCGACCGCTGGGCCGAGGCCTTGCGGGACCATCCCCGCATTCAGGTGCTGACGCCCAACGATCCAGCCCTGCATGCCGGCATCACCTCATTTCGCATCACTGGACAAACCAGCGCAGAGCAGGCGATTGCGACCAAGCGGCACCTGTTCGAACGCCACGGCATCTTCACCATCGAACGGTTCGGCGTGGCCAAGGGTGCCTGTATCCGCGTCTCGCCCTCGTTCGTGAATACGCCCAGCGACATGGACGCCCTGGTCACGGCCCTGAAGGAGATCGCGGCATGATCGTCGAGATGCGCACCTACACCTTGGCGCTGGGAGCTACGGGCCGATACTTCAAACTCTATGGCGAGAAGGGGCTGGCGGTGCAAAAGCGCATCCT
>JAYTWT010000542.1:0-6933 GCA_043743295.1 Alphaproteobacteria bacterium
GCCGCCGCCCAGCCGGAGTATCTGTTCAGCATGGAAACCACCACCGGCATGTCGGCGCCGCCGATCGGGATGATCAGCAGCACACCCAGCACAAAGGCAATCGCCAGCATGGCGAAGAACATCGGCCAGCTCTCGGTGAGTGAAAAGCCCACGCCCAGGCCCAGCATGGCCAGGCCCAGCACCAGGTTCAGCATGTGCTGGCCACCAAAGGTGACCGGCGCGCCCTGGAACAGGCGGAACTTGTACTTGCCGCTGAGCTTGCCAAAGGCAATCACGCTGCCGCTGAAGGTGATGGCGCCGATGGCGCCGCCCAGGAACAATTCAAACTTGTTGCCAAAGGGAATGGGCACACCCTTGGGCACGATGCCAAAGGCCCACGGTTCAGCCACCACGGCCACCGCGATGAAGACCGCGGCCAGGCCGATCATGCTGTGCATGAAGGCCACCAGCTCGGGCATCTTGGTCATCTCCACGCGCTTGGCCATCACGGTGCCCAGCGCGCCGCCGGCGATGAGACCGCCCAACACCCAGGCCATGCCTTGGGCCCGGGTCTGGCCCATGTCGCCAGCCAGGCGCACGATCAGCGCAGCGGTGGTCAGCACCGCGATGGCCATGCCGATCATGCCAAACAGGTTGCCGCGGATCGAGGTGGTCGGGTGGCTCAGGCCCTTGAGCGCCTGGATGAAACAAACGCTGGCCACCAGGTACAGCAGTGTGACGAGGTTCATGCTCATTTGGCTTGGCCTCCGGCTGCTGCTGAACCTGCGGCAGGTGCCTTTTTCTCTTTCTTCCTGAACATCTCGAGCATTCGCCGCGTGACCAGGAAGCCACCAAAGACATTGACCGCGCACAGCGCCACGGCCAGCACGCCCATGGTCTTGCCCAGCGGGGTTTCGGTCAGCGCGGCGGCCAGCATGGCGCCGACGATGACGATGGCACTGATGGCGTTGGTCACCGCCATCAGCGGTGTGTGCAGCGCGGGGGTGACGGTCCAGACCACGTGGTAGCCCACGTAGATGGCCAGCACAAAGATGATCAGGTTGGTGACGGTGGGGCTGACGATGTCCATCGCTTAGGTCCTCTTGATAACGCCTGCCTGCGTCATGAGGCAGGCTACGACGATGTCGTCGTCCAGGGGCACGGTGAAACCCGCGTCCTTGGGCAACACCAGTTTCAGAAAGTCGAGCACGTTGCGGGCATACAGGCTGGACGAATCCGCCGCCACCAGGGCCGGGATGTTGGTCTCGCCAATGATCGTCACGCCATGCTTGACGACCGTGCGTCCGTGTTGGCGACGGTCCACCCGGCGAAGGTCAGCAAGCTGGGTGTGCGGATGGTCGCGTACCAGGGTCCGGAATTGCGCCAGATAGACCGGCGCGAGGGCTAGGCCGGCACCCAGCAAGTCACCGGCGGCGTCGTGCAGCGACATCTCGCGACCGACCAGCGACTGGCCGATCTCGGTCGCGACGGCCAGTAAGCCCAGCGTCCAACCCATGTCGGCGGTGCGCGAGCGGGGTAGGGCACCCAGCATCAAAACGGCCAGACCGTAGAACAGCAGGCCATGAGCCACGGTGTCGGGGAACGGCAGACCGAGGTCCGCGTAACGGAACGGCCCACCAAGGGCGACGAGCGCCGCGAATCCAGCGACGACGCCTGCCCAGCGAACGACGATCATCAACTGATGTGGGGTCCACGACATGGCGGACTCTCTGCGCCTGATGTGGTGAAATCGCTGTGAAGCGAGAGGGTTAGCAGAGGCTGAATCGGCCTTTGGTGACCCCGACGGCGATCAAGGCTTGGCCTGCGAAATAGACGCCCCAAACCGCCACAGCCATCGGGAAGACATCCAACGCTGGGCGACCGGTGCGGGCGAAGATCAGCAGATCCGAGACTGCGAACATCAGCGCGCCGGCCCCGACCAGCTTGCGGGGAAAGCGGCTCACCCACGCGGCGGCGCACATAGCTGCAAGGCCAAGGGCATAGAGAGCGATCAGGCCAGCGCCAACGCGTTCCGGCGGTAAGAGATAGCCTGCGCTGGTGATCAGGGGCACCAACGTCATGCCGATGGCGAGGTTGGCGCGGGAAACTCCCGGCTCTCGATTGCGCAGATAGAGCGCGATGGCGCTGAGGTGTCCGGCTAAAAACGCCAGCGCCCCGATGGCGAGGCCGTGGGTCTCCAGCAGCACGTCACCCAAGGCTCCAAACGCGAGGAGCAGGACCAAAAGCCACCCGTCTGTGTCCCGAGCTTGCGTCGCCGCGTAGACCGCGAGGAGCGCAACGCCTGCGCCTTTCCAGGTCGCGGCGGCGACCGGCGGTAATTCTAGGAACCAACTGCCGACGTAGCTGACACCGGCGAGGGTCGCTGTGAACAGAATTAGGCGACCAGCCTTCACGCAAACCCCTTCAACGCGCACCAGACGTCGATGGGATCACGCGCCGAGCGCCAGGCGTTTATCGGGTGAGCCTTGTCGCGGTACCCTAGGGCCATACCGGAAAACACCATGTGATCGTCGGGCAGACCGACATGGGCGGCGACAGTCTTGGGATAGCGGGCCCAGAACTCCTGAGCGCAGGTGTCCAGTCCCTGCTCGACGGCCAAGAGCATGAGAGTCTGCATATACATGCCCAGGTCCGACCATTGGGGCGGTCCCAACTTGCGGTCTAGGCAGAAGAACAGCCCGACCGGCGCACCGAACAGATCTGCGTTTCGGGCAAGCTGGCGCAGCCGCGCCGGTTTGTCTTCGCGGGGGATTTTGATGGAGGCGTAGAGGTCTTCGCCGTTCTGGTAGCGTCGAGTGCGGAAGGGATCCCAGAGTTCCGGCGGATAGACGTTATATTCCGGCGTTTCGCCAAATGGTTTCGTCGAAACGTCATCTTTGAACGCGGCGAGCGGCTCTCCGGTCAAGGCATAAACCCGCCAGGGTTGGAGGTTACCGCCGGACGGCGCACGGGCGGCGCGCTGCAGGATGTCGACTACGATGGGACCCGGCACAGGGTCCGATTTGAACGCGCGCACGGATATCCGGCGCTCGACGGCTTCTGAAACCTTCATGCTACGACCCTCTTGGTGCGTGATGCTCGAATCGCCGTTAGCATCCGGGCGTTGGGTAAGGGCAAGCGACACGTGGCCAAATCAGGGGTAGGACGGAATAAATCGAAGAGCGGCCGCCGCGGCTGGTTTTGGCACGCCGTCCGCACAATTTTCATCGCAGGGCTCATCGTCTTCTTCATAGGGCCGGTTATCGCCGTGGCGATCTATCGGTTCATGCCGCCGCCGATCACCTATCTGATGGTGCAGAGGCTGGCCGAGGGTAAGGGACTGGAGCGGCGCTGGGTTCCGATGCGCGAGAT
Source organism: Alphaproteobacteria bacterium (assembly GCA_043743295.1). Lineage (GTDB taxonomy): Bacteria > Pseudomonadota > Alphaproteobacteria > Caulobacterales > Caulobacteraceae > Phenylobacterium. The sequence continues at coordinate 3,352 of JAYTWT010000542.1, forward strand.
CTCCCCCGCCCTGGTCCGGGCGGTTCTGGCCGCCGAGGATGCGCGGTTCTGCGAGCACTATGGGTTCGACTTCGAGGCGATCGAAAAGGCCATGGCGGCCAACCAGTCCGGCAAGAAGCTGCGTGGTGGATCGACCATCAGTCAGCAGACCGCCAAGAATGTCTTCCTCTGGCCTGGGCGCGATTGGGTACGCAAGGGGCTAGAAACCTGGTTCACCGCGCTGATCGAGGTGGGCTGGGGCAAACATCGCATCCTCGAGGTTTATCTCAACACCATCGAATGGGGGCCCGGCGTCTATGGTGCCGAGGCGGCAGCGCAGAAGAATTTCCGCATTCCGGCCAGCCGTCTGACGATTGCCCAGGCTGCTCGGCTAGCTGCGATTGTCCCCAAACCACTGTCCTGGAAAGCGGCCAAGCCGGGCCCCTACGTGCAACGCCGGGCGGGCAAGATCACCCGCAATGCCCGCGTGGTGCGTAGTGAGGGCCTGACGTCCTGCGTGCTGTAGGGCCGGAAAGCTCGCCTATCGGGGGAAATTCTTAGCCTGACTCCATGCGTTTTCGCCTAGGGCAACCCCTCGGATTCGAGAGGTAGACCCTGCGGGACATCTCAGGCTGAGTTTCGAGGCAATGGGGCGGGATGTGTCCGCCGGGTCATTGGCTTTCAAGGGGCTCTAGTAACATGCTTCGTCGTATCGCCGCGGGGGCCCTGTGCGCCGCCGCTCTGATCTCCGCGCCGTCCCAGGCTGCGGTCATCGGAACACTTACCTTCAACACGCCGACCGGCACGGTCTTCTCGAATGAGAACATCGACGTCTATGTAACGCTACACCTCGACCCGCTGTCGGACGCGGTGATCACGGATTCACTTCGGCAAGTCATCTCGGGCCTCACCCCTCAAGACATCATTGATGCCAGCCCCGATCCCTTGAACCCCTTCGACCCGGCGATGGTGAACGCTACCAATACGAACAACTACTATTCGTGCAGCGGCACATTTACGGGTGCGATCACCGGGGCATGCGACCCCGGTGCCTACGCTTTCACCTTCAATACGACGGATGGGCCGCAGACCTTCTTCAATGCTCCAGACCTGAATCTCCAGCCCGGCACCGACACCACCTTCCTCTTCGGAACCTTCTCGCCGGTCGGCGGCAATGCGGCTCCGGGGAGCTATACTTTCTACAACCTGGGCTTCTTCTTCCAGTTCCAGCAGCCGAATCCCAACTACGACGCCAACGACCCGAACTCACCCACCCACTTGTTCGGCAGTACGCCCGCCTTTGCGCAGGCCTGCCCAACTCAGGAAGCGTCGTGCGCCTTCACGCGGGACGTTCTTTCGGCGACTGGCGGCGTTCCAGAACCCGGCACCTGGGCGCTGATGATCCTGGGCTTCGGCGGGGCTGGCGCGATGCTGCGCCGTCGCCGTACCGCGCTAGCCTAAATACTCCTAGGCTGAATCGTTCGGCCTACCCGACGACGGCGCTGCTTTCGAGCAGCGCCGTTTTGGTTTGTCGTCAAACTCAGGCTTCAGCCCGCTGGCTTTACGGCGGCTGGTGCAGCGGGAGGTGCCGCGCGGGCAGGGCGGGGGCCGCCGGGGGGATGGGCGGGCAGGACGGGCAAATTACCGATCATGCCGTCGGGCCGGGCTTTAGCCAGCATGCGCTTGTAGGCCGGGCGTGCCTCGATCTTGATCTTCCACTCAGCGACCTTCGGAAACTGGGTCTTGTCGACCAGGTTCAGCGTTGTGGCTACGTTGAGCGGGAACATCATCATGATGTCGGCCGCCGAGAATTCCGTGCCACCGAACCAGGGGTGTTTGGCCAGATAGTCCTCGGCGAATTGCACCGTGGCTTCCGTATCGACCATGGCTGAGCGCTGCTTCGGCGGATTGGTCATCCAGGCGCGGTAGTCGGAGAACAGACGTGCGGCCAGCGAGCCCTCCGCGTAATGCATCCACATCAGGTGGTAGGGATAGTCCCGGCTGGTCAGCGCGGGCTGGAGTTTTCCGGGTGCATGGCGGTTCAGCACCATTTCCAGAATTGCACCGGATTCCACGATGATCTGATCGCCGTATTTAACGGTGGGCGCCATTGGCACTACGGGACTGAGCGCGCGGATCATCGCCATCGAGCCGCCCAGATCGCCGCGCTTGAATTCCAGCTTGTAGGGCAGGCCCAGCTCTTCCATCAGCCAGACCACCCGCTCGGATCGGCGGCCCTCGAGATGGTAGATGGTGAAGTCGGGTAGGGGCAGTGCGGCGGCCTTGGCCCCCGATGCGGCCAGAGCAACGGGGCCCAGGGTCGAGCCGGCCAGCAGGCCCAACGACGCACGGCGATTGATCGGGGTCTTCATGGCGTTCTCCGGTTTCTTGTTGGCCTCACTGTCGCGGTGTTTCCTGCTGCTGGGAATAGCGAACCTGGTTTGTGGTTTCTTGAAACCCGTGTTTTCTGTTGGTCGGCGAGGCGGAACGGCGCGTGCCACGGGGGAATTCAAATGGGCTCGATACCGGTAACAGCGCAGGCCATGACGACCGAATGGCTGACCGACGCGATCCGCACCGGCGGCCGCCCGGATTGGCCGACCATCACCGCGATGACGCTCGAACGGATCGGAGAGGGCATGGGCCTTCTGACCGAAATCTACCGGCTAACGCTGACCTATGCCCCCGGCGCGACGGGCCCAAAGAGCCTGATCGCCAAGTTTCCGACGACCCATTCGGATATGCGCGCGCTATCTATTGGCTACAACTTTTACGAGCGCGAGGTGGTGTTCTACCGCGATATCGCCGCCACGATCCGCACCCGAACGCCGATCTGCTACCTGGCCACCATCGACCTGGCCTCGCAGAACTTCATCCTGCTGCTAGAGGACCTTTTCTTTGCGACCAGCGGTGACCAGATCGCGGGCCTTGCGCTGCCGCAAGTCTCCCTGGCGGTCGATCAGGTGGCGGCGCTGCATAGCCGCTGGTGGAACGCGCCAGAGCTGACAGCGCTGGAGGGGCCTGTGCCGCCCCATGATGCCGCGCCGTGGGATACGGTTTCGGAGCGCCATGCGGTGGCCTGGGGCTTGGTCGCGCCCTGGATCAAGACCCGGGTGGGGCCCGAAATGTACCGGGTCGGTGAGCGCATGTGCTCAGAGCTGACGGGGCTGTTCCGGCAGAATTCCGTCGGCCCGCGAACCCTCTGCCATGGCGACTTTCGCGCCGACAATCTGATGTTCCACCGCGACGGCGCGAGCGACAGCCTGATCGTGCTGGATTGGCAGATCATGTTTCAAGGTCGCGGTGCGTTCGACATCGGCTACCTGATGTCGGCCAGCGTGACGCCCGAAGTTCGCCGTGCCCACGAGATGGACCTGCTCCGCCGCTATCACGGCCTGTTGCTCGCTGATGGTGTCGAGGGCTACGGCTTCGAGGACTGCCTGCACGACTATCGCCGCGCGCTGTTGATGGGCTTCACCTACGCCGTGCAGGCCGCGATGGCGGATGTGACCCACGCCCGCACCGCGGCTCTGATCACCGCCATGGCGACCCGGTGCGAGGCGGCTTACCTGGATCTGGGGCTGGCTGAGTTTCTGCCCTAAC
>JAYTWT010000543.1:0-2993 GCA_043743295.1 Alphaproteobacteria bacterium
CTGCATCCCCTCAAAGGTCAACCGCAAGGTCCCGATCCCCCACGACCAGACGCTCTACCGACAGCGCCACAAGATCGAGATCATGTTCGGACGCCTCAAACTGGCGACGCATCCACACCCGATACGACCGACGCGCCCATACCCTAATGTCCGCCATCGCTATCGGCGCCACCTTCATCTTCTGGTTATGATCAATCAGCCCTGAGCCTAGCTGAACGTGACGCGACCGGTCTGTAGCGCGATAGCGCAATCCCAATTTCAACGCGCAAAGTCGTGGGACAAGGGGAAGCTGGGGGGATACTTCAAGAGCTTAGGAATTTCAACGCGTAGCGGGTGGGATGTCCTGGCTTTGCACCGCCGTGGCGGGCTCGTGGCGCGCCTACTCATCCTGAGGATGAAGGTGATTCGCCTGACAGGCGAACGACGTTGCGCAATTTTTGACGATATGATTAATTCTGGAAATGAATATGATTAATTCTGGAAATGAGAGCGAGCGCCTATTGGAAGTCTCGCCATTGGTAGGGAAGGATTTCGACATGAATCTGAAGAAATTACTCTTGGCCGCGTCGTTCATATCGGCGGCGACGTTGGCGACCTCTGTCGCGACTTCGGCGCAGGCCGCCGTCGGGGTGTATGTGGGCTATTTCGACGGCTTGCGAGGCGGCATCGATTACCCCAATCCGTCAGGCGTCGGCGGAACGTTTACGACGGGTGGCAATACCTACACTATAAGTAATCTGTTCGGTGACGTGCACGACGGCATGGACGCGGGCGGCATCATGCTGCTCAACACGGGCGCGACCAACATCACGATCCACGACCTGGATGTCAGCCACCTGGGCACCAACAACTACGCCTTTCATATCTGGTCGGGCGCTCTTGGCGCCGGCGTGTCCCTGGCGGCAGGCGCAGGTGCTATCTTCACGTCTACCTTCGACTACAATTTCGACACCAGCGAAGCCTCTAACGCCGCCCTGCAGGCTGGTTTTGATCCCGACACGAATAACTGCAGCGTCGGTGCCATCGCCTTGACCGCCCTGTGCACGTCGACGGTCGGCAAAGTGACCTTCACGCTCGACGGTGTGGCGTCGGACTACTTCGATACCGGCCATGTCCTCGATACAGGCGGCTATGACACCGCGGCTTACAACCACCTGCACACCGGTGGCGGCGGGGTGCCTGTTTCCAACACCAACGAGTCACTCAATTGGCGGGCCATCGGCACAACCGGGATCAACGATCCGGGCGGCAGCGGCGGAGTGCCCGAGCCGACAATCTGGGCGATGATGATTATTGGCTTCGGCGCAGCCGGTTCGATGATCCGTCGCAGTAGAACTGCAGTCGCCTAGACCTACAAGCCCGGCAGACACGCGCCGCCGGTCGCAGGATCGGCGACGTTTTTGTGTCTGGAACCGCGATCCTCACAACGACGGCTTTCCACCCTCAGCGGGCTTTGGGGATGTCTGGTAGCAGGCGGCGCCGAGCGTCAGGTTCTATCCACTAGGTCAGCCGACGGCGGCAATCCGGGGGGCGGGCGCATTGGCCTCGCGCAGCAAGGCCTCCATCTGGTCCCCCGGCATCGGACGGGCAAAGTAGAAGCCCTGCATCCGCTCGCAGCCTGCAGAGCGCAGGAAGAGGGCCTGAGCCTCGTGCTCGACGCCTTCGGCGATGATCCTCACGCCCAGCGAGCGCGCGGCGTGCAGCATGGACGCAACCAGCTTGGACACCCGAGGATCGCGACCGACGTCATCGATCAGGGATCGGTCCAGCTTCACCGTCTGGATCGGCAGGTGCATCAGCGCGCGTAGGTTGGAATAGCCGGTGCCGAAATCGTCCAGGGCCACATTGACCCCGCGCGCCGCCAGCCGCTCGATGTGGCGTCGAGCCAAGGCCATGTCCTGCAACAGGAAGGTCTCGGTGATCTCGACGGTCATGGCGGTGGCGGGCAGAGCGGTTTTGGCGAGACGACCGATCAGCTTGCGCGAAAAGGCAGGGTCCAACAGGTCGCGCGGTGAAACGTTGCAGGAGACGACCTCGATCCAGCCCTGCGCCACCCAGGGTGCGGTCCGCGCGCAGGCGGCCTCGAAGATGGCCTCGTCGATCTCGCGGATCAGACCCAGTTCCTCAGCCATAGGCACAAAGGCGGCGGGCGACAGCAAACCCTGCTCGGGATGGTTCCAGCGGGCCAGCACCTCAACGCCGACGATGCGACCGGTCATGGAATCCACCACAGGCTGGAACCAGGGTTCGATTTCGCCGGTCGGGATGGCGCGACGCAGTTCCTGTTCCAGCGTGCGGCGGTGAAGGCTTGCGGCGCGCAAGTCCGCATCGAACCGCGACCAGCGCCGCCCGCCCGCCGACTTCGCGCGATAAAGGGCCATATCGGCAAAGCGCTGCAGGTCGGCCGCGTCGCCTGCGTCCTGCGGGAATACCGCGACGCCGACGGAGCCACCCGGTGCGACCGCACGGTCATAGATGGTCTGTGGCTGATTCAGCAGGCCGATCAGGCGCTCGGCACGCGCCGCAACGTCACAGTTGTCACAGACGAGGGCGAACTCATCCCCGCCAAGTCGCGCGACCATGTCGTCGGACCGGGCCTCCTGCCGCAGGCGCAGGCCGACCTCGGCCAACAGCTGGTCGCCCGCATGATGGCCCAAGGTGTCGTTGAGGTTCTTGAAGCGGTCCAGGTCGATGATGAACAGGGCCACTGTGCTGTTACGCTGTCGCGCTGCCTCCAGCCGGTCCGCCAGACCACTGGTGAAGGCACCCCGGTTCATCAGGCCTGTCAGCGAATCGGTGTGCGCCAGCCGCAGCGTCTTCTCACGCTCTGCTTCCAGTTCCGCGACGCGTGCGGCCAGTTGGCTAGGGGTTCGGATGGCGTCGGGCACGGGGGTGGGTCGAGGATCCTAAAGTTGGCCTCCAATTAGCCCCAGCGAGGCGAACGCCCGGTTAAGCGATAGGGTTTACGCCCGTTAGGATTTGGCGGGTTCCTC
>JAYTWT010000544.1:0-6859 GCA_043743295.1 Alphaproteobacteria bacterium
AGGCTACGGCCGCAACTTTCGGCATCGCGGTGCTGGGGTGAACGATCGCCTAAACAATGATCGCGACTGAGCTTACTGGATCCAGCCACGATGATCTGCTAGGATATCGTTGGTCTACTGATCATGGCCGGTGTCGCTTTGTGTTCGTCTGTTTCCGGGTTGTGTTGCAGCCGTCACATCGATAATGACCGCGCTGTGAATTGGTGAATCGGGCAATATCGCCCTCACCGCTGCAACTATCGGAACAAGCAAAAAATGGACGATAAGTCGGAAGCCATCGAGATGACGGCGGATATCGTGTCGGCTTATGTCGGCAACAACTCGGTGTCGGCGGCGGACCTGCCGGGTTTGATCCAGAGCGTGCACCGTGCGCTGGCCAGTATTTCTTCCGGCTCCGAAACCGTAGAAGCCGCGCCGAAGGAACCTGCAGTTCCGGTTCGTCGTTCGATTACGCCGGACTTCCTGATCTGCTTGGAGGATGGTCGTAAGTTCAAGTCTCTAAAGCGCCACCTGCGGACCAAGTACAATATGAGCCCCGAGGAATACCGGGCGAAATGGGGCCTAGCCAAGGATTACCCCATGGTCGCCCCCAATTACGCCAAGGCACGGTCGGATCTCGCCAAACAGATGGGACTGGGCCAAGGCGGCCGTCAGGCTCCGAAGAAGAAGACCCGCTAGAAACCGCAAGAAGGTAAAGCGAACGCCCGCCGGTTTCGGCGGGCGTTCTGCGTTTGGGACACACGTCCCTGGGACACAGGCTGGCAAAATAGGCTCGCGTTAACCCCTTTTTGCTTGCCGCCGATTCGCGGGTCAGGCGATATGTGATTTGTCATGAATCCAAGCCGTTATCGGGAACTCTGAAATATGGCGGCGCAGATCGGAGCTCCCGCTGCTGCGATACGCGCCCATGAGGAGCTTTACGCCTATTGGAGCTCGCTGCGCGCAGGTGCCGCCCTGCCGGTTCGCCGACGCCTGGACCCCGGCGCCATCAAGCGACTATTGCCGACCGTCAGCCTGACGGACGTGACGCAGGGCGAGACCACCGACTATCGCATCCGCTTGGCCGGCACCGGCCTCTACGGCGTCTATGGCGGCGAGATCACCGGCCGACGCCTCAGTGAAATCTATAATACCGCCGCCGCCGACTATTGGCGCGTCGAGCTTGGTCGGGTAGTGCGTGAAGCCCGGCCCGGCGTCGGCATCCACAATCTGGCCTGGCGCGGCGCGGCACATCTTTCGATCGTCTGGATCCGACTACCGCTGTCGCGCGGCGGCACCGATGTAGACATGATCCTGGGCTATGACGCCGTGGTCGGTATGAGTGCGCTCTCCAGCGGTATCCGGGCCGCTTAGGGCCCCGTCTTCGCTGCTAGCGGCGGGTCCTGCAGGCCCCGTTTTGCCGCGCCCAGGATGTTGACGATCCCGTAATTTCCCTCGTGGCACGCGTATTCGAACATCGGGCCGCTCGGGGCGAATTCGTATTCGCCGCGCCAGGTCTGGGTGAACATCGAGGGGTCACGCACACTGAACGCATAGTGGATCCGTGCTGGCCCAATGCGGGTGAAACGCTCGGTGATCTGGCTCTGGGGCGTGACCACGTGTCTGCCTGAGCGTTCGGTCAAGCCGGGCCGATAGTTCGAAGTCTCCACCACCAGGGTCCCGCGCTCCCAATGCGCAATGGAATCGCCAAGCCACGATGGTGGCCAGCGGGGATCGCGCTGCCGGGTCAGCTGGATAACGCGGGCGTCGTGATACCGCTCGCTGACGATGACGACATGGTCGGGCGTCTCGATGATTTGCAGGACGTTGGCGTCCGCGGTGGGGACGCTCGCGGCGCCGCCGGTGTCGGAACTCAGACACCGCTCGTCCTGGGGTCTGGCCTCGACATTGTCGTACCCCCGGCGGCCTCTTGGCTCGATGCGCAGGGCGGCTTTCGCGACGGTGGTCAGGGGGAGTTGGCCGTCAGCCGGTTCAATGATCAGCGAAGACCGGATCTCACCGCGCACCCGAGCTAGGCCTGTGCCGGACTCAGGAAACTCCGAGGCTGTTTGGCCCAGCGGGTCGGGGCCGGCGTTGACGCCGCCGAACGGCTTCAGTTTCTGCTCCCACTCCAGCGCCTCTTTCGGTGTCAGAACTAAGGTCTTGAGCTCGTCCGGGCGTTCAAGCTCGGTATAGGACGCCCCGGTCCATAGACCCTCGAGCGACCCTGGGCCGCTGGGTCCTTTTGGCACCTCGCCCGCCATCGCCGCACCTGAAAGCACCGCGCAGACTAAGACTAGCCATCCTGTTCGAGTCATTTGTCCCCCATGTACTCCAAGGCGAGGGTCGCAGGCTCAACCTAGGCCGTAAAGCCCGCCGCCTCCGCATCCCGCCTCACCCGTGCAACCATCGACGCCAAACCGTTCGAGCGTTGCGACGACAGAGCGCCAGTGAGGCCCAACTGCTCGAAGGCGGCCTTGGCGTCGAAGCTGAGGATTTCGCCCGGCGTTCGGCCCGAATAGAGGCGCAGTAGAATGGCGATCAGGCCGCTGACGATGTGCGCATCCGAATCACCGCGGAACGCCAAGGTCCCATCGCTATGGGGCTCGGTTACCAGCCACACCTGGCTGGCGCAGCCGCGCACCTTGTAGGGATCGGTGCGTTCTGCATCACTGAGCGGTGCCAGCGTCTTGCCCAGGTCGATGACATGGCGATAGCGCTCTTCCCAGTCGCCCAGGATATCGAACTCGTCGCGGAGTTCGGTGAATGCGTCGTCCATTCCGGCCATAAGCGGCACTTAGGGATGCGCTGCGTCGCGAGCAACCCACCTTTCAGGCGATCGGCAGGATCACGCTGGCTGTCAGGCCCTCGCCCGGCGCGGACTCCAGGCGTAGCCGCCCGCCCATGGCCTTGCAGGTCATGTCGCTGATCGGCAGGCCCAGGCCGGCTCCCTCAGAGCGGCGCGTCAATGCACTCTCTGCCTGTTCAAAGGGCAGTTTTAGGCGCGGCAGCTTGGCCGGATCGACGCCCTCACCGTGATCCTGGATCACGATCTCCACATCTGTGCCGCAGGTGATCGCGCGCACCTGAACGCCGCCGCGCTCGGGCGAGAACTGGATCGCGTTCTGCAGCAGATTGACCAGTACCGTGCGCAGGCCCCGGGGATCGGCTAACACGCTGGGCAGGTCGCCACGTGCCTGGATGTCCACGCAAACCCCGCGCGCCGCCAGTTCAGGGGCCAGGGTCGCCAATACATCGTCAAGGGCCAGATCGACCGGCTCACTGCGCAGGTTGATGTCGAGGGCTCGTCCCTCAAGCCGCGCGATCTCCAGAACCTGGTTGACCAGCTTCAGTAGCTTGGCACCGCTGCCGTGGATGATCGCGGCGTAGTCCTTGTACTGGGCGGCCCCCAAGGGACCGTACAGCTCCGCAGAGAGAATTTCGGAGAAGCCGAGAATAGAGTTCAGTGGCGTGCGCAGTTCATGGCTGACCAGCCGGAGGAACGCACGTTTCTGCTCGTCTTGGCTTGCCGCCAGCCGCGCACGGGCGCGTGCTCGGGGTGTGGGATCGGCCTCGTGAGCCATTCTGGCGCAATCGGTCTCTTCGGCAGGGACGCACAACTTCGCCGATTGCGCTTACGAAAGTCTTTCGGGCGGATCGCTCGCGCTCCGGCGCGGGCGGGCGTAGGATTGCCACGTACAATCGCAGGAAACTCCGTTTCGCAATGTTCGGCGCGCGCTCCAGAGTCCGCCCAAAGGCTCCCCGCCCCGCATCGGTGCCCGGGCCGGTGCCGTTTGCTGCGGCATGGCATCTGGGCGGGCTGGCGTTGTTGGGGATCGGTGCTGCCATCCTGGGAAGCCTGGGCCTTTTTGAACAGGGACCAGATGTTGCCGCCCTTGGTGCGGTCGCGACTGCTGCGGTTGTCGGTGCCGTGTTGGCGGGCTTTGGCCGCGCCGGCCCAATGCTCTCCGTTCTGATCTGGGCTGTCGCCGGCGCTGTGGCCTGTCACCTGACCGGCGGCATCAACGGGCCTCTGGCCGTGTGGTGCCTCGCGCCGGCCGCCGCGGCCATGGCGCATGGACAGCGCCAGACCATAGCCTTGGGCACCGCATCCGCCCTTGGCGCGTCGGGGGTTTCGGCGCTCGACACGGCGTTCTTCGCGCTTCCGCAGTCTTCGGTAGCGCTTGACCCGTGGCTTAGCCTAATGGCCCTCGGCAGCTTGGCGTTGGGTGTCGCCGTCGCGTTGATCCACCTCGGCGGTCGGGTCACTCGCGATGCGAACCGGCTGGCAAAGGCCGACCAGGCGCTTGAGCTTTTGTCGCGCCAGCCTCTCCTGATTGCGACCCTTGGCCCCGGAGGTCGGGTCCTCACCGCGAACGGCCCCGCGCTTGGGCGGCTCGCGACGAGTGATCTCATCGGTCGTCTACTCCCCGATCTGGTGGATGCGGCGCATCGCGCGGATATCGCTCAGGCCTTCGTCAGCGCGGTCCAGACGGGCAAAGCCAGCCTCTACGCCGCACCAGAAAACGACCCCGACGGGTGGTTCGAGATCACCCTCAGTGGGCTGGGCGAGGGGCATATCCTGGCCGCGATCCGCGATGCGCGTGAGCAGTTGGCCCGCGAGCGGCGCAACGAAGCCGCTCGCCTTGCAGCTGAGAACCAGAACGCCGGCAAGTCGCGCTTCCTGGCCAATATGAGTCACGAACTGCGCACGCCGCTCAACGCTATCATGGGCTTCTCGGACATCATGCGGCAGCGCCTGTTCGGCCCGATGGCCGACCGATACGCTGAGTATTCAGAGCTGATCCATGAGTCCGGCGCGCATCTCCTGGAACTGATCAACGATGTGCTCGACATGTCCAAGATCGAGGCGTCTCGGTACGAACTGTCGCTCGAAACCTTTGACGCTGGCGAGGCCGTCGAGGCTGTTCTTCGGCTGATGCGAGGGCAGGCTGATCGCGTGGGTGTTCACCTCAGAGGGCTCACGCCGACCGACGCGCTGTATGCCGATGCGGATCGCCGGGCCTTGAAGCAGATCGCCATCAACCTGATTTCCAACGCCCTCAAATTCACCCCGCGCGGGGGTGTTGTCACGGTCACGCTGCAGTCCGCAGGACCGGTTCTGGAACTGTTGGTCTCTGACACCGGCGTCGGCATCGCTCAGAACGACTTGGAGCGTCTGGGGCAACCCTATGAACAGGCGGGTGATGCGGAACAGCGCGCAGCGGGTTCGGGCCTGGGCCTCTCCCTGGTCCGCGCTTTCGCGCGCCTGCATGGCGGCGATATGGCCATGAAGAGCACTTTGGGCGAAGGCACAAGCGTCACGGTACGTCTGCCCGTACTGTCGGCGGACGTTCCAGACCTTCCGCCCCTCGAACTACCGTTCCGAGACACCGACGTGGTCGCTATTCAGGCGCGCCACTAACCTCGTCCAGGTTCGCCCAAGGTCACCTCTGCGCCGTGATATGAGTTTCGCGAAACCAGATCAGGGAAAGACACCGCATTATGAAACTCGACAGCTCCACATCCGCCGTGGTCACCGGCGGCGCGTCAGGCCTGGGTAAGGCGACCGTCAAGGCGCTTAGGGACCTCGGCGTGAAGGTGGCGATCTTTGACTTCAACGCCGAGACGGGCCCCAGAACCGCAGAGGAACTGGGCGCGCTGTTCTGCCACGTCAATGTTATGGACGAGGCCTCGGTAGATGCGGGATTTTTAGCGGCGCGCGCCGCGAACGGCCAGGAGCGCATCCTGGTCAACTGCGCCGGCGGCGGGGCTGCGGGAAAGACCATCGCCCGCGACAAACAGACCGGCGAAATAAAGCCCTTTGACATCTCGGTCTTCGAGCGGGTGCTGCAGTTGAATACTGTCGGCACCTTCCGCTGCATCGTCAAAAGTGCCTCGGGGATGGCCCTGCTTGAGCCCAACGAGGACGGGGAGCGCGGTGCCATCGTCAACACTGGATCCGTCGCGGCTGAGGACGGCCAAGTTGGTCAAGTCGCCTACTCCGCGGCCAAGGCGGCGATCAAGGGTATGACCCTGACCATCGCGCGCGATCTGTCGAACGAGGGCATCCGCATCAACACCATCCTGCCCGGCATCATGTCGACGCCGCCGATGCTCAATGTGCAGGTCCGTGCGCCGGCAATCTTCGAAGGCTTGTCGAAATCTGTGCCATTCCCCCGGCGTCTGGGCCACCCGCATGAGTATGCGGACTTGGCGGTAACCATGCTGCGCAACGGCTATTTCAACGGCGAGACGGTCCGTCTTGACGGTGCCATCCGCATGCCGCCGAGGTAGGGTCTCCCGCAGGACCTTCAGAGTGTTTGCGTTCCGCGCCCGGCCCGTGTTGACTGACGCGTCAAAACGAGGAACGCAAAATGGCTCCCATTCCCAAAGGCGGCACGGTCGCGGTGACCGGCAGCGCCGGTTTCATTGGCGGATGGGTGGTGCGGCGGCTGCTGGAGCGAGGGTACCGGGTTCGAGCCTGCGTCCGTGACGTCAGCGACGAGGCGAAGGTCGGGTTCCTGAAGGCCATGCCCGGCTACGCCTCGGGTCGGCTGACCCTCTACGCCGCCGACCTCGACAACGCCGGCAGCTTCGATGACGCGTTCAAGGGCTGTCACGGCGTGGCCCATGTCTCGCACGTGACGTCGGCACCCGCCCCTATCGGCGAGGGTCACAAGGCCTGGTCGACCTCATTGAACAAATACGGCGATCAGGACTACATCGCCGATGTCTGCAATCACCTGATCGCCAGCATCAACGCCTCGGGCAGCGTGACCCGGGTGATCGTCACCTCCAGCATTGCGGCGGTGATCTCCGAGGTTGATCTGCAAGAGATCGTGCGCCGTCCCGTACTCTACGAGGACCGCTACCCTGA
>JAYTWT010000545.1:0-2045 GCA_043743295.1 Alphaproteobacteria bacterium
GGACCGCCGACCACCGTGTAGGGGATCTGCAGCATCACGAACCGTTCTTCGAACGCCCGCATCTGGAACGAGGCGCGGACCAGGATGGCCATGTCGCGGAATTTGCGTGGATTGCGGTCGGTGGAGCCCTTCTTGGCGCGCTCGATCTCGTCGGCGATCAGCTTGCTCTCGGCCTCGCCGTCCCAGACGCCCCGGACGACGACCTTCTCGCCGCCTTCGGCCTCGGTCCACAGGGTCTTGCCCAGGCGGTCCTTGTTGGTGGCGATCAGCCCAGACGCCGCTGCCAGGATATGGCTGGTCGAGCGATAGTTGCGTTCCAGGCGCACAACCTTGGCGCCTGGAAAGTCGCGCTCGAAGCGCAGGATGTTGTCCACCTCGGCACCGCGCCAGCCATAGATCGACTGGTCGTCGTCGCCCACGCAGCAAAGGTTGCGGCTCTTCTGCGCCAGCAGCCGCAGCCACAGATATTGGGCCACATTGGTATCCTGGTACTCGTCCACCAATAGGTAGCGGAACCGTCCATGGTAGTCGGCCAGCACGTCCGGGTGGCTGGTGAAGATGGTCAGGTTGTGCAGCAGCAGGTCACCGAAATCGCAGGCGTTCAGGGTGCGTAGGCGGTCCTGATACATCCCATAGAGGGCTTGGCCCTTGTTGTTTGCGAACTGCGCACCCTCGGCGGGGGGCAGTTGGTCGGGGCGCCAGCCGCGATTTTTCCAGTGATCGATCAACCCCGCCAGCGTCTTAGGCGTCCAGCGCTTGGCGTCGATGTTTTCGGCTTCGAGGATCTGCTTGATCACCCGTTCCTGATCGTCCTGATCGAGGATCGTGTAGTTGGACTTCAGGCCTACCAGCTCGGCATGACGGCGCAGGATCTGGGCGGCGACCGAGTGGAACGTGCCCAGCCAACGCAGGCCCTCGGCAGAGGGGCCGATGATCGCCGCGATCCGCTCACGCATCTCGCGCGCAGCCTTGTTGGTGAAGGTGACGGCCAACAGTTCCCAAGGTCGCGCCTTGCCGGTGGCCAGGATGTGCGCAAGCCGAGTGGTCAGCACCTTAGTCTTGCCCGTGCCGGCGCCGGCCAGCACCAGAACCGGCCCTTCAATGGCCTCGACGGCGGCGCGCTGTTCGGTGTTTAGCCCGTCCAGATAGTCGGCCGGTCGCGCATCGGCGCGGGCCAGATCGCTAATCCGGGGGGCGGGGAGGTCGGGGGACTCAGAAGGCATCGGAACATATGTAGCACAGAGTGAAAATGGCTTAAGAGGACTCTCGCGAGCTACCTGCGGGGCAATAGAGGCAGTATCGAAAGCCTAGAGCGTTTGGCTTCGATGGTCAGGAGCGCGCCGGCCTCAAGCTCCGCAGTCATCTGGCGCAAAGCCGCAACGAGGTGTGGTCCAAGAACTATTGGATCGAGATCGTCAGCTCGGATTTGGACCACACTGGGGCCCGCGCCTTGGGTCGCTGCGAGGATCGCCCCGAAGTCCAGGTCGTGTGTTAGCACGACGAAGCCTCGCTCAAGTGCGAAGGCCATGATGGCGGTGTCAGCGGCACCTGCGCGCCCTGTGGTTGACCAGTGTACGGCATCAAAGCCTGCCGCCTGTAGGGTTCCCACCCAACGGGGCGAAAGGTTCATGTCGATCAGCACCTTCATGGCGCGGACAGCACGACCTCTCGCTCTTCGGCGCGCCAGGCGGCGTAGCGCAGCGACTGCAGCACATCTTCGCGTTCGAGATAAGGGTAGTCCGCTAGGACCGTCTCGATGCTGTGGCCGGCAGCAATCTGGCCCACGATCATGCCGACGCTGACGCGGAGGTCGCGAATACAGGGCTTGCCGCCCATCACCTCAGGCCGTTGCCGAATTCGGTCGAGTGTTTCCACGGTTTTTGCTCCTGTGAGTACCAGTTTGAAGCCACGAGGGTAACAAAGTCAAAAGCTAGGCCCTCCGGTCCCATATCCCAGCGCCGCCACCCTGCACGCCGAGGCGAGGGGGCGGTCGCCGCGCGCCCGGTCCAGGCTGAGGATCAATGCGGCGAGGCTGGTTCCCTTCG
>JAYTWT010000546.1:0-2559 GCA_043743295.1 Alphaproteobacteria bacterium
CCGGTTTTGTCACCTAGATAGCCCCAGACCAGGTTGGAGATGGTGTCTGCGCCCAGGAAGCCCAACGAGAGCAGGCCCAGGGTCGTGCCGGTCATCTCAATCGTCTGGCCGACGTAGAGGATGTAGAAGGGTGTGGCGATCCGCGCCGAGGTCGCCAGCATCTGGACGATCAGGAAGAAGGCATAGGCCCGGTCCTGCCGGATCAGATCCGGGAATTCGCGCAGCCGGTCGCGGAACCGCCCCTCCGGCTTGGTGGTGGGCGGCTCGGGCTCCTTCAGCAGCATCTGTAGGGCCCAAAGGCCGATGGTGGTCAGGATGCAGGCGAACAGGAAGGTGGTGGCGTAGCCATTGCCGAACATGTTGTCGCCGATGAAGTATTTGCCCGCCACAAACGCCAGGACGGCGGCGATGGCCCCGCCGGTGGCGTTGCGCCAGGCCTGCAGCCGACCCCGCCGGCTGAGCGGGATCACCTTGGACATCAGCAGGCTGAACACCACCCGCTGGGCACCCATGAAGATACCGAACATCAGCATGAAGCCAAGGATCGACCAGACCAGCGGCTTAACCTCGGTAACCCCCCAGGGCAGGTGAAGTTCATAGGTGTTGTTGGCGATGAACCAGGCCGACAGCGCCATGCCCAGGATCGCGACGCGCCCAAGGCCGCCCATCAGCATGGCGGCCGGCATGACCTTTTTGCGGTGTTCGATCTTGGTGCCGGCGAAGATCGGCGAGATGATCCCGCCCACCTGCTGCAGCGCCAGGCCCAGGCCGACGATGGCGTTCGAGCCCGAGATCATGTGCAGATAGGCTGGCAGGAAGGTCGGCGCATTGACCAGCCGAAAGCCGGTCATCCCCAGCATCCCGTGCAGATAGTTGCCCAGGTAGTTGCGCTTCAGATTGTCCCAGACGAATTTCTCATAGGCCGCTTCGCGCGCAGCCAGATCGGCGGCGGCCAAATCGTGAGGGTCCGTGACGGTCTCGGGCGTATCTAGTGTCGTGCTCAATGCCTGTCGTCCGCGTTGAGAGCCGTCTTGAGAAGGGCCAAGACGCCCGTGCGCGGCTCCTTTGGAGCAAGGGAAAATTCGAAGGTCGGGTCTGGGAAAGACCGCTTGATCCCAATGCTAAGGGGATTTGCGGGCGGCGCAACGGGCAAGGTGGATGAAATTCATCTGGGCAGTACAGTTTCTGGGGCGTAGGTGCGGAGCATCAGCGCGACCGCCGCAACGACGCCAAGCAGTGCGGGCAACATCGCCAGGGCCAGCGAGCCTCCGGCCCCGGTCATCACCGCCGCCAGCAGGCATCCCGCGCCGCAACCGATGTCCCAGCCGCCTTCGGTGGCGATGTGGAAGCGTAGGGTGCAGGGGGAGGCCTTGGCCAGATTGTAGACCCGCGCCATCAGCACCGGCAGCAGGACGGCGGCGGCGATGGCGCCCAGCGCATTGGCTGCGACGGCCAGCCACGGCGTGCCGATACTGAACGCCATGGCCACGATAGTCACCGCACAGAGACCGTAGGCGACCCACACCGCCGACCGCCCGTGACCCAGGTCGATGAACCGGCCCACCGTCAAGCTGCAGGCGGCACCTGCGACACCCGCTATGGCCATGGCCCCGCCGAACGCGGCAAAGCCTTGCCCGATGGTGATGAACAGCGCCACCAGCCAGACGTAGTGGAACGATGCCGCGAACCAGCCGTCAGTGGCCATCAGGATACCGCCTTGCAGATAGGTCGCAAAGGTGCCGGCGGGCCGGTCCTCGACCCAAATGTGGGGCGCGCCCAGCAGTGGCAAGGCGGCCAGGACCTGGATCACGGCGACAATCATGAAGGCCACCGTCGGCCCCAGGGTCACCAACCCCCACCCCCCCAGAGCCGGGGCCGCGATGCCGATGATGGTGGTCATCGCCTCGCGCGCGCCAACCTGATCGCCCCGATGCTCCGCATCGCCCAGGGCCGCATAGTAGGCGTGATAGGTTGTCCAGTAGAGGACGCTGCCGATCGGGCTTACAATGATGAGGGCCCAGAACGCGCCGTTTAGCCCGTCGATGTTGGGCAGGATCGGATAGACCGCCGCCTCCAGCACACAGCCCGTGATCAGCATGGTGCGCAGGCCAAAGCGTTTGGCCAGGGGCAGTACGGCAGGCCGCAGCATGAAGCGCAATCCGACCAGGGCTGTAAGGGTGGCGAACACCAGAGGCAGCGGCACCCCGGCCTTCAGCAAGAAGACCATGATGAAGATTCCGCCCGCGCCCTGGGCCAGCGCCTGGACGGCGGTGTGCAGATGTACGCGATTGATCGCGTCGTTCGAAAAATAGCTCATGGGAGGTGTGACCGCAGGCCAGTGTGCACGGGAGCCCGTTGGCCGTCCGGCCAGGGCTTAGCTCGAAGGGGCGCTTAGGCCCTGGGGCGAACGGTACACATACGAGGGAGTTAGCCACGGTAGGGCGCGGGTGGCAAGGGCGTGTTCACCCCGAACGGCGGCGTGGCGGTGGCGGCGGTGGCGGGGGTGTTCGCTTGGCGACGATGTCCTGGACGTCGAGGTTCTGCAGGACGGCGTCGTGC
>JAYTWT010000547.1:0-2261 GCA_043743295.1 Alphaproteobacteria bacterium
CGCGAGGTCTCGCGGAACCGCGCCACGCCGACCTCGAAGGGGATCCCGCGCTCGCGGGCCTGTTCCTCGGTCATGCCGATGGTGGAGATTTCCGGCACCGAATAGATGCCATAGGGGAAGAATTCCGGCGGCGCCTGGAACGGCTGGCCAAAGGCATGGCAGGCGGCGATCCGGCCCTGTTCCATCGAGGTTGAGGCCAGGCTGGGGAAGCCGACGATATCACCCGCCGCATAGATGTGCGGAACTGAGGTCTGGAAGGTGGCTGGCTCGACCGTGAGGCGCCCGCGCGCATCGGTCTCCAAGCCGCAGGCTTGCAGGTTAAGCCCATCCGTCGCGCCCTCGCGACCGGCCGAGAACAGCACCATGTCGGCCCGCAGCTCTCGGCCATCGGCCAGCGAAACCAGGCACGAGCCCGGCCCCTCGACCACCGCCGCCGTCACCTTGGCGTTGAACCGCACGGAGACGCCGCGGTCGCGCAGGTCATGGACAAATTCATCGGTCAGTTCGCGGTCCACAAACCCCAGCATCGAGGCGTTGGGCTCGACCAGAGTTACCTTGACGTCCAGGGCGCTGAAGATCGAGGCGTACTCGACGCCGATCACACTGGCACCCACCACCACCAGCTGGCGCGGGATGCGGTTGAGGTCGATGATCTCGTCGCTGTCGACGATGTTCTCGCCGTCGAACTCGATGTGATCGGGGCGATAGGGTCGCGTTCCGACGCAGATAACGAACCGCTCCGCCGAATAGACCCGCGTGGCGTCCGCCTCGGTGACTTCCACCGTGTTGGCGTCCAGGAACCGTGCTGTGCCGATCACTTTGTCCACCCGATTGCGGGAGAACTGGTGTTCCAACACCTCGACCTCGTGATCGAGGGTGATGTGTAGCCGTTTGCGCAGGTCCTCCGACGTGATGTCGCGCTTGGCGCGGTAGGCTTGGCCGTAGAAGCCGCGCTCGCGCCAGCCGGACAGGTTCAGCACCGTCTCACGCAGGGTCTTGGACGGGATGGTGCCGGTGTGCACCGAAACGCCGCCAACGCGCCGACCGCGCTCAACCACCAAAACCCGCTTGCGGAACTTGGCCGCCTGGACCGCCGCGCGGCGGCCTGCGGGACCGGAACCGATCACGATCATGTCGTAGGCAATAGGCTGGACTTCGGTCTTGGGCACGAGCGGCTCCTGCTTCTGCGGGCCGACCATGCTTAAAGGCTGTGGGTTAAGGTAAGCTTTTGCAAAGCCTTACGGGGTCTTAACCGCCCAACCAGCTGACGGTGGCACCGTGCGGGTGGACCTCGGCCAACAGCCGATCTGTCCCGCCCGGCCACTGAGTGAGGCGAACTTGCATCACCATCGGATTGGTCGGATGGGTCGGTTCCATCCGCAGCCAGGCGAACGGCGCGTCTCGCGTCGCCGACGCCCCAATCTCGCGGATCAGGGTGGCCAGGGTCGCGCGGCTCTCCGGCGGCAGGTACTGCCAGAAGACCGAATGATAGAGCACGGTGGCCGTGCCGGGCGCGGGGGCGACATTCGCGCGGGTCCAGTCGACGGCGTCAGCGGTGTCCACCCTGACGCCATGGGCCAGAGTCACGCCGATGGCCGCTTCGATCCGCGCCAGCCGCTCACGCTGGTCCGCCCAGATGTAGGCCAACAGACGCCGACGTTGGTTCGGATCGGTCAGGTCGGTGGGACGCCGGTCGCACGCCGCGCGGTGGATCACGCGGGGCGGCGCCTCGACTGGCGGCGCACCGCCGGACCATGCGGTGTCCATCGACACGGTAGCGTCGGCATCGCCCCAAACAGCATCGCCCATCTGATAGCGATAGCGATCCCACGAGACGTTCAGCCCCGCGCTGGCCCCGATCTCAAGGCATCGCAACGGCAGGCCGGTGGCCTTGGCGATTTCCAGAAACCCGCCGAGCAGGCAGATGGAACGGCGAACCTCGTTGGTCTGTGGCTCATGCATCATGAACGCGGCCAACCGCGTGCCGTGGGCCGCCAGCGCGGGTAGGGCCGCAGCCCAGACGGTCTCGGCGTCCAGCGTCGCATAGGCCGCCGACAACGCGCGGTCGTCTCCGGACAACGCCAGCTCATGCAGAGCCGCCACCAACCTGAGCGGTGTCGCGGCGGCCAGATGTGCACGCATATCATGGGCCGCCCAAGGCACCATCAGACCCAGCACGGGCCCGCCCTGCGCGCAATCCCCAGCGGCGCGTTCCAGCAACGCGGCGTTCAGCGGCGATCCCCCGGCGCGGCAATACCCCG
>JAYTWT010000548.1:0-7910 GCA_043743295.1 Alphaproteobacteria bacterium
CACGCGGACGGTGAGAGCTCGTCGGAATTAGCGGCGGCGGCGCTTCGGGACGGCGACTTGGTGCTGATACCCACCGAGACGGTCTATGGCTTGGCGGCTGACGCTGCCAACGCACGCGCCGTCGCCAAGGTTTACGCCGCCAAGGGAAGACCCAGTTTCAATCCCTTGATCGTCCATGTCTCCGACCTCTCCACGGCGCGCCGGATCGCGCTGTTCGACGACCGGGCCGAGCGGCTGGCCGCTGCGATTTGGCCGGGTCCGCTGACCCTCGTCCTGCCGGTCCTGGACAGTGCGGCAGTCTGCGAGCTGGCGCGAGCCGGGCTGGACACGGTTGCGGTCCGCATGCCCGCCCACCCGATGGCGCGGGCGTTGATCGCGGCCTTTGGCGGGCCGGTGGTCGCACCATCCGCCAATCGCTCCGGCCGGCCCAGCCCCACCACCTTCGCCGACGCCATGGAGGAGACCGGGACGGCGGTGGCGGCCGCTATGGACGGCGGTGCCTGTCAAATCGGTCTGGAGTCTACGGTGGTCGCCCTGCTGGACAGACCGCGCCTTTTGCGACCGGGTTCAGTGACCCGCGCCGCAATCGAAGCCCTAATCGGGCCCCTTGCTGAAGCCGAGGATGACGCCAAGCGCTCGCCGGGCCGCCTAACCCGTCACTACGCGCCGAACGCGCCGGTCCGCCTAGGCGTGACCGATCCCGAGCCCGGTGAGGCCTGGCTCGCGTTCGGACCCTCGGGGCGCGGACCTTGGAACCTCAGCTCGACAGGCGATCTGAACGAGGCCGCCGCCAACCTGTTCGCCTTCCTGCGCGCCGCTGACCGGACCGCACCTGTGGCAATCGCGGTTGCCCCGATCCCGAGCGAGGGCCTGGGCGAAGCGATCAACGACCGCCTGCGCCGCGCGGCGGGTTTTGTGGGTTGAAGCCCAGAGCGTAGAGTTCAGACATGACCGAACACCCGAAACTTGACGTGATCACGCGCCTCAAAGCCGCGCTAGGGCCGCAGGGCTGGAGCGAGGATCCCGAGCGTATCGCGCCGAAACTGATCGAGTGGCGGGACCGTTGGGTCGGTGCAACCTCGTTCTTGGCCTTGCCCAAATCCACCGCCGAGGTCGCAGCCGTGGTCGGCATCTGCTTCGAGGCGGGCCAGCCGATCACCACCCAAGGGGGCAACACCGGCCTCGTGGGCGGCCAGATTCCCCAGGGCGAGATCCTGCTGTCCACCGAGCGGATGCGGACGATCCGTGACGTTGAGCCCTACGACGATATCCTGGTCGCCGAGGCGGGTGTGACGCTTTCGCAAGTGCATAAGGCGGCAGATCGCGTGAACAGACGGTTCCCTCTTGGGCTCGCGTCCGAGGGGTCGGCGACGGTCGGCGGCGTGGTCTCGACCAACGCGGGCGGTACCCAAGTGTTGCGCTATGGCATGACCCGCAACCTCGTCCTCGGCCTAGAGGCTGTGCTGCCTAATGGCGAAATCTGGAACGGCCTGAAGCGCCTGCGCAAAGACAACACCGGCTATGATCTGAAACAGTTGTTAATCGGCGCCGAGGGGACGCTCGGCGTGGTCACGGCAGCGGCGCTGAAACTGTTTCCGGTCATGGTCTCACGCGCCGTGGCGATGATCGGCGTTGCAACCCCTGAAGCCGCCTTAGACCTGCTGACCCGAGCCAAGGGCGAGACCGGCGGGGCCGTCGAAGCGTTCGAGCTGATGGGGCGTCTGGGTGTCGATTTCGCGCTGCGCAATATCCCGGGTACCCGCGACCCGCTGACCGATAAGCATCCCTGGTATGTCCTGGCCGAGTTCTCGTCAGGGGAACCGGGGTCTGCCGAGGCGGCAATGTCGCGCTTCCTAGAACAGGGTCTTGAGGCCGGGCTGATAGGCGACGCGGTGGTCGCCCAGACAGAGACCCAGGCCAAGGCTCTCTGGGCGATTCGGGAGAACCAGTCCCCTGCGCAGAAGCCTGAGGGTGCCACGTGGAAGCATGACATTGCGGTGCCGGTCAGTCAGGTCCCGGCCTTTCTAGCCGAGGCGACCAAGGCGATGCACGCCTTCGCGCCCGGCGCGCGCATCGCCGCCTTCGGTCATGTGGGCGACGGCAACATCCACTATGATGTCCTGCGCGGCGAGGGTGCTCTCGACGCCGAGCATGCGGCGCGGCGCGATGCGGGCTCGCGGATCATCCATGATATCGTCGCGGGGCTGGGTGGCTCGATCAGCGCCGAGCACGGCCTGGGTACGATGAAGACCGCCGAGGGTACCCGCTATAAATCTGAAGTGGAACTGGTCGCTCAGCGCGCCATCCGCCACGCCCTTGACCCCAAGCGCATCCTCAACCCGAGAGTGCTGTTCTGAGGGCTGTAGCCGTTACCCCCGCGCCTTCACCGGGGCCGCGCCGTCGACGTAGCTTTCGTTGAGATAGACTTCCGCCTCCTGGGCCGAGAGCGCCGGAGCATAGCCATAGCCTTGACCGTAGTCGCAGCCGACCGAGAGCAGTTGTCGCGCCATCAGGGCGTTCTCGACGCCCTCGGCTACGACCTCCATGTCCAGGTCCTGGCCCAGTTTCACGACCGAAGTGACAATCTTCGCTGAGCCTTCGTTCGTGGCCATGGTGTGGACGAAGTAGCGGTCGATCTTTAGCGTGTCGAACGGTAACCGGGTCAGGTAGGACAGCGCCGAAAAGCCGGTCCCGAAGTCGTCCAGCGCCAGCCCTGCTCCTGCCTCTCGAAGGTTCCGCAGGATCACTGCGGCACCCTCAGGGTCACGCATGACGTCGCCCTCGGTGACTTCCAACTTCAACGCGCCCGGCGGCAGGCCGGTGGTGGCGAGGATCGACTTGATGTCGGCCACCAGGTCAGGACGGTCGATCTCCCCCGTTGACAGGTTCACTGCCACGGTCAGCTCACCTGCCGCACGGTGATGAGCTCGCCAGGTCGACAGTTGCTGTGCCGCTTCGTGCATCATCATCGCGCCCAGCTCGGCCATCAGGCCCATTTCGGCGCAAAGGGGTAGGAATTGGTCGGGTGCCAGCAGGCCGCGCCTGGGGTGGCGCCAACGCACCAGGGCTTCAAATCCGGAAAGTCCGCCGGTCGAAAGCCGGACGATAGGCTGGTAGAACGGCATCAGTTCGCCGCGGCGCAGAGCGCCTTTCAGATCACCTTCGAGGGCCAGGCGCGACAAGCCGTCAGTCTCCATGCCCCGCCCATAGGCCGCCGCTGTCCCGCGACCTTGGCTATGCGCAGCCTCGACCGCCAACTCAGCGCGGCGCAGCAATTCGGTCGCCTCCGGAGCCTCTTCGCCGCCGAACGCCTCCACTGCACCGATAGAGAGGGTCGGGTGAATATCGAAACCCGCCACACGGAGCGGTTGCTCCAACGCGCGGCGCAAGCCCTCAACGCCCGGCGATACCGCCTTGGGCACCAGGGCGGCAAACTCATCTTCGCCGATCCGGCCCAGCAAGGCACCCGGCGGAAAGGCGGCAGCCAGACGTGAGCCAAGCGCGGCAAGCACGAGATCTGCGCGCTCATGCCCAAGGGCTTCGTTCAAGCGCCGAAGCCGGTCCAGATCGGCGACGATCAATTCCTGCTCGCCCGGCGTCTGCAGACGCTCCCGCGCCAGAGTGATGAAGCTGGACCGGTCCGCCAGGCCGGTAAGATGGTCGATCCCGGACGCCGCAAACCGAACTTCGGCGGCGATGACACCCGCAGCTCTCAGGCCCTCTTCAAGCCAGACGCCGCGCCAGACGCACGGTGCGCCGCCGCGCAGGCGCAAACGCACCGCTACCTCACCGCCCGGGGCCTGGGGCCGCAGTATGTCTTCGGCAAAGGCACGGTCTTGGGGCAGGGAGAGCGCCCGCAGCGCGGCTGAGGAACACTCCGGCGCCAACGGACCAAGTCCTAACGCCCGCGTCGAACCGGTTAGCCGCAGACGGTCCTTCTCCGGCTCCCAGACCCATAGCGCGACCTCGGCCGCCCCCAGGGATTCCAGGGTCGCCGTCGCGTCCCACATCCATTTTTCAGTGGCTCTTGCGCCCAAGATGAGAATCCGTTTGTCAGGCGTCGATCAAACCGACACCCCTAAGTCCGGGCCTTCCGGGTCTCCGTGTGGAGTCAGCAGACCGAACAACACATGGTCTCGCCAACCGCCGTTAATTTTCAGATAAGCCTTGGCGTATCCCTCCTCGACAAAGCCTGCCTTGGCCAACAATTGGCGCGATGGCTGGTTGTCTGGAATGCAGGCCGCTTCCAATCGATGCAGAGCTAAGGTTCGGAACGCAAAGCCAGATAGCGCGCGCACCGCGCTTAGCGTCAGGCCCTGCCGCGCAAAGGGACGCCCACACCAGTAGCCGACCGATCCCATCTGGGCGACGCCGCGCCGCACGTTGGACAGGGTAATGCCGCCGCTCAGGGCATCATCCGACGCGCGGAAGACAAAGAATGGATAGGCCACGCCGATTTCCCGATCACGGGCGTAGGACATCAGCCGCCGCCGAAACGCCGTCCGCGAAAGGTCATCTGCTGGCCACGTCGGCTCCCATGGTTGCAGAAACGGTCGGCTTTGCGCACGCAACTCCCGCCATGCCGCGAAATCGCCGGCGCGCGGCGGACGCAGCACCACCCCATCGCCCTCGACGCGAAGTCCGCTTTCCGGCGCAATCCAGTCCAGCAGGGCCATGCGCTGAGCCTGAAGATATTCGCGCCTTGGTCAAGAGCCTGGCTCTGCGACGCAAAGTCCTACCCGAACAGCGCGGCCTGAAACCTATCCGCCGCGCCCAAAGCCGCCTTAGGCCCAAGGATCGCGACGGCGACCTTGCGCGGCGACAGGATATTCTGCATCAGCCCGGAGATCTGCGCGGGCGTGACGGCATCAATGTCCTCGGCCACCGCCTCGGGACTGATTGCCTCGCCGAACAACAACACCTGACCTGCCGCCTGCTCAGATCGCGCCAGTGCCGATTCCCGGCCCATGAACATCGAGCCCTTGAGCTGAGCCTTGGCCCTGGAGAGTTCCGCTTGGCCCACCGGCTCGGTTAGCTGTTTTAGCTGCTCAGCGGTCACCTCCGCCAGTTCTGCGGCGTCCTTGGCATCGCATCCGGCGAATACGCCCAGGACGCCAGTGTCGGCATAGGTCTCGCTGTAGGCGTCGATGGCATAGGCCAAGCCCCGCACCTCACGCGCCTCTTGGAATAGCCGCGACGCCATGCCGCCGCCCAGAATCTCGGCCAGCAGCCGAAGGGTGAAATAGTCCCGATGATACACCCCGACGGCCGGTAACATCAGAACTAGATTGGCCTGTTCCAATCTCTTCGCCACGGCTTTGACGCCGCCGACAAAGGTGGCAGGTTCAGGGGTGGGCGGGGCTACGCCGGCCGCGCCGCCAAAGTCTCGCTCTGCTAGCCGCAGCAGCGTTTCCTCATCCACCGCACCCGCCGCGCTGATCACCAGGCTCTCCGGCGCATAGAGAGCCGTGCGCCATGCACCCAGGCTCTGCGGTGTCGCTGTGCCGATGGATTTCGTCGTGCCCAAAATCGGGCGACCCAGCGGTTGGCCTGCAAAGGCTTGAGTTTGGGCTAGTTCGAACACCAGATCATCCGGCGTGTCCGACGCCTCGGCGATCTCCTGACCCACCACGTGCTTTTCGCGGGCCAGATCGTCCGCCGCCATCGTCGGGTACAGGACCAGGTCGGCCAGGACCGATGAGGCCAGATCCAGGCCGTCTTTCAGGGCGCGGACCTGGAAGCTGGTCCGCTCATAGCCGGTCGCCGCATTGATATTGCCGCCGCCGCCTTCGATGACTTCAACGATCTCCCGCGCCGACCGCCCACCAGCGCCCTTGAACACCATATGCTCCAGCAGATGCGACCATCCGGAATGCTGTGGCGTTTCCGCGCGCGCGCCCTGGCCGGCCACCACCGACAGCGCCACAGTCTGCAGGCCAGGCATGGGATCGCAGATCACCCGCACGCCGTTCGACAACCGATGGACCTTGGGGTTCAAAGTCTCAGCCTTCCGCGAAGGCGCGGACGTAGGCCTTTATCGTATCCGCCTCACCCGGCAGCCGGTCGAAGGTTTCCTTGCGTCCGGCCAGGCTGGCCACGCCGCGCGGCAGGGCCGGCGTTACGCCGCTGGCTCGGGCCACATCCTCGGGGAACTTGGCCGGATGGGCCGTGGCGAGCACCACGATCGGACCTTCTAGGGTGAGGTGGTTCAGCGCCGCCACCGCCACCGCCGTGTGTGGGTCGATCAACTCGCCTGTCTCGTTGAACGTCGAAACAATGGTCTTGAGCGTCTCGTCCTCGCCGATCGCAACGCCTGTGAACTGGCTGCGCATCGCCTCCAAGGCACCGGGCGGGATGTCGATCAGGCCGGTCGTCCGGAAGGCCTCGAACGCCCGCGCCGTTTCGACCGGGTCACGATTGACGCCCTCGAAATAGAGCCGCTCGAAGTTGGATGCCGACTGGATGTCCATGGCCGGCGACAACGTCGGCTGGACGGTTCCGCGCGCGTATCGACCCGTCTCGAAGGCGCGCGCTAGGATGTCGTTGGCATTGGTCGCGACGACGATCCGTTTGATCGGAAGGCCCATGCGAAGGGCCACATAGCCGGCGAAGGCGTCGCCGAAATTGCCCGAGGGGACCACGAAATTGATTGGACGGGCCGGGGCGCCTAGCGCCGCCGCCGTGGTGAAATAGTATACGGACTGAGCCACGATCCGGGCGAAGTTGATCGAATTCACCGCGGCTAGATCCACCGCTTGGCGCAGCACACGGTCCTGAAAAGCGTCTTTCAGGATCGCTTGGCAATCGTCAAAGGTCCCGTTCACCGCCACGCAGGCGATGTTGGATTCCTCCGCCGTGGTCATGAAGCGGCGCTGCACTTCCGAGATGCGCCCCTCGGGGAACATCACCACCACCCGAACATTCTTAGCGCCCCGGAACGCCTCGACCGCCGCGCCGCCGGTGTCACCGGAGGTGGCACAAAGGATAGTCTGGCGACGATCCTGACGGCCCAGGAAATGATCATACAGCCGCGCCAATATCTGCATGGCGACGTCTTTGAAGGCTAGGCTGGGGCCATGGAACAATTCAGCGATGAAGGTTTGCGGCCCGATCTGGACCATCGGCACGACCGCCTTGTGGCTGAAGGTCGCGTAGGCCTCTTCGCACATGGCCCTCAGATCATCGGTCGCGATCTCGTCGCCAGCAAACGCGCCCAGCACTTCAGCGGCGACCTGCGCGTAGGACATCGCGGCAAAGCTGGCGATCTTATCGCGGCTGAAGGTCGGCCAGGTCTGCGGCACATATAGCCCGCCGTCTGGGGCCAACCCCCCCAGGACCGCATCGGTAAAGCCGACGGCGGAAGCCTCTCCACGGGTCGAGATATAGCGCATCAGGCCGTCCGCTTACGAAACAGCATCGCGGCATAGACGCCCAACAGGGCCGCAGCAAGGCCGTACCAGGTCAGCGCATATTCCAGGTGCCGATTGGGAATGTCAGCCGGGATCGGCTCCACGATCAGGCCCTTCCACTGCGGGTTGGTCGCCGTCTCCGCCATGATCACCAACGGCGCCGGTCGGGGTGCCCCAAGCGCCGCCGCCATCGCCTTCACATCGCGGGTGTACCAGCGAGCGGGCGTATTGGGCGGCGAGAAACGGTTGCCGGGTTCGGGTGTTCGCAGCACACCGACCAAGTCCATGGATGCGGCTTCGTTGGCGTCGACGGGAGGCCGGGCAGACACCGTGTCGGCGACGAACCCACGATCCACCAATATACTGCCGTAAGCGCCGCCCTCCAGCCGACAGGCCGACATCAGACGCACGCCCGCTTGACCGTCCCGCAGCGAATAGAGTTCAACAAACGCCGCTGTGGCCAATCCGGGGCAGGCCACGCGCACGCGGGTGAAGTCGGCA
>JAYTWT010000549.1:0-3375 GCA_043743295.1 Alphaproteobacteria bacterium
GGGTCGACGCCCATATGCGCAAGCTCGGCCGCGAGCGCGGATTCCGGCCCGTCTGACGAAGCGCCAGAGCCATCCAACGACGCCAGCAAGTCCTTCCAGGTCCACGCCTCACCATCGCCGGTGGCTTCATCGTCGTCCGCCTCGCCCAGTTCGCTCGAAACCGGAGGCCCACCTGCGGCTTCGAACACCGCGGTGAACTCCTTATCCGTCGCGGTCGGCGTCAACCGGATGCGATTGCGCAGACCGATCGTATCGGCCAGCTCAACTTCGGCGATCGGCAAAGGATCGCGGATCAGGGGCTCAATGGGTGCCGGCCGCGGCGGCTCCGGGACAACGGCAGTCGGCGGCTTGGCGGCTTGGCGCGCAGCCTCGTTGAGGGCCTCAAGCGTATCTTGCACGCGGGTCTGCAATGCGGCCTCATAGGCCTTGGTTTCCTCAATCGTCTCGCGGACTTGGGTCTGGGCGTCAGTAAGGCTATTGGCCAGCGACGCGCGAAGCGTTTCGGACTGGGCCTGAGCCTCCTGCGGCAGCTTGAGGGCCCGCGCTTCAATGTCGCCCATTAGGGTGGAAAGTTCATCCAATGTCGCTCGCGCAGCATTGGCTCCGGATTCCAGCCGCTGCACGGAAAGCGCGGCGGACTCATCGAGCATTTGCGCAGACTGTGCGATCAGCGCGCGAGCTTCCTCAAGGCGGGCCTCAAACACCTGGTTCGCGGTCTGACCGGCCGCAAAGGCTGTCTCGGAAAGCTGGTCCACCTGTTGGCGCGCGTTGATGGCGTGGTCGCTCGCTGCACTGCGCGCGACCTCGGCCGAAGCGGCTAACGCATCAATCGCCTCACGCGCTTGCGTCTCGAACTGACGCCTGTGCTCCGTAGCGGCGGTGGAGACTGCGTCCAGGGCGTGAAGCGTTGACTGGCCGAACTCCTCGCGCTCGGCCTTCGCCGTTTCAGCGATGTCGCGCAGTTGTAGGGTGGCTGTGGACAACAGGTGCTGCAGCGCTTCCCCGCCGACGCCGGCTTGCGCGCTCATCGCCTCTGCGGTCGTCGTAGCTTCACGAACCAAGTCTTCCAGCCGGGACGTCTGGAGACCGGCATCTGCTGTAAACGCGGCATGATCCGACTTTAACATCTGACCTGCTGCAATCAGCGCCGCCCGTTGTTCGCCCAGTCCAGCTTCCACGGCGCGTACTTGCTCGGAAACCCCAGCCCCTGCGGACTCTAAACGCGCAACGTGCCGGGTGAGGTCCTCTCCGGCGGTCCGGGCAGCATTCTGGGTCTCAGCGGCGGCGGCCGCCAACTCTGCGGCGCGCGCCGCCAGATTCGTCTCAGCCTCACGGATTTGAGTCTCCGCGACTCCGGCAGCTTCGGTAACCATCCGTGCCTGTTGCCCCACGGCGTCGGTTACCCGCATCGCCTGGCTATCAAGCGTCTTAGCGAGTTCAACCATCTGGCCTCGCTCGTGGCCTAGAGAGTTGGCCAAATCCCGTGCCGAACGGACCGACTGGGCGGTGGAGCCTATGAGTTCTTCGGTCTCGATTGCCAGGGCCTCGCGGAGTGCGACAAGAGTCTCGCGAGCATCTTCGGCAGCGGCACCCGCCCGGACGATCTCCTCCCGAATTGCCTGTGCAACCTCGCCCGACCGCGCCGCGGCCAACAGGGCTGGGCTCAGCATATCCTCGGCCATGGCCTTGGTGCGGCGCGATTCATGAGCCAGCATCTGGCCCTGACGGATCATGTAGGCGGCACCCAGGACGAAGATCCCTGGCCCGATCGCCAGCAAAGCGAAAACCAGCAGGGCGAACGGATCATTGTGCAGCGGTGCCACGTTGCCGCGATAGCCGATGGCGAAGGCAATCGGCCCCAGAGCCCACAACAGCGCAATGCCCACCGCGATGATCCAGGTCGGCCAACCGGAGGGAGCCGGTTCGCCGCGCTCCACCGTCAGCGACCTTGCGTCTTCACGATCTAACGCAGCAATTTCCGATCGCGGCCGGCCCTCGAGTCCGATCGGCGGCTCGCGTTCATCGGCATCCAGATTTCGAAAGCTCATCGGCGCCGTCCCGAAGGCCTGAGACAGCGTCTCAGGTTCCTCATCGTCATCCAAGGCTCGGAAATTCAGCGGCGCCGGTCGCTTAGAGAACGCCATAGGAGCTTGTTTCCTCTTCCGTGCCCAGCCTCGACCCCCCGCGCAGATCGTCTGGCCATAACCCGACGACGCGAATTGTGGTTCACTGAGACTTACCCCTGGTAGAGCCGCACGCAATCCTCTGACGCGTTGAATCCACAGAAAATCAACCGGATCGCGACGATTCGCCGTACCTAAGCGGGCTATTTACTGTGCCGTCTCGCGAACCTTCGCGTAGGCACCCTCGTGCTGGAGTAGCCAACGCTTTCGGTGGAGGCCACCGCCGTATCCGGTGAGTGCGCCACTGGAGCCGATCACCCGGTGGCAAGGCACGACCAGCGCGACAGGGTTGGAGCCATTCGCCAGGCCCACGGCCCGCATGGCGGTGGGACGACCGATCCGCTGCGCCAATCCGGCATAGCTCAGTGTCTCGCCGACTGGGATCGTGCACAACGCTTGCCAGACCTGTCGCTGGAAGGTTGTACCATCGCCAATCCAGGCCATATCCTCGAACGCTTGCAACTGACCGGCAAAATAGGCGTCAAACGCGCTTCTGAGCGGACTGCGACCGTCTTGGCGTTTGGCCTTGGGATAGCGCTTAGCGATCCAGGCCTGCATCTGCGCCTCATAGTCTGTCCAGTTGAACGCCCGCAGAACGGCCCGCTCGTCCGACACCACGAGCGCAGTACCGATCGGCGTTTCAACCCGGTCGAGGGTGAGAATTTCAGGCAACACGGCGGTCATTGGGCTTGATCTCTTTTGCAGTGGTGGGTTTGGAAGCGCCAAGGCCTGGGTCAGCAGCCCAAAGGTGCTGCGCCGCATAAGCCCTCCAGGGTCGCCAGGTTTCGCTGCGAGCTAGCAGCTGATCCGCCGTCGGACGGACGCCCGCCTCATCGGCCATGGCACGCATCAGCCCAATATCAGCTTGGGGAAAGGCGTCGGGTTCGCGCAGTTCACGAAGCGCGATGTATTGCGCCGTCCATTCGCCGACACCCGGCAACGCCTTCAGCGCCGTGATCGCACTGGCTAGGTCCGCGCGCGGCGTGAAGATCGTCGGGTCGTCGGCAACGGTCCGCGCCAAACCTTCCAAGGCGGCACCCCGGGCGCGGGGCATGCCAAGGGCGGCGATATCTTGACCTACCAGGCGCTGGGGCGATGGAAAGACCCGGCTTAACCCGAACTCGGCCGCAGCGGAATCGTCGATAGGCTCGCCATAGGTTTGGACCAGCTTGGCCGCGAGGCCGCGCGCCGC
>JAYTWT010000550.1:0-6776 GCA_043743295.1 Alphaproteobacteria bacterium
GCGATCAGCGCGCAGTCGCGACCGATGCCGTTGCCGCCGCCGGTGACCAGTACAACCTTACCTTCAAGTGCGCCCATGGCGTCGTTCTCCCTGATGTTATGCAAAGACCCTTATTCGAGGCGGTCGGCCCGGCGCAAGTCAGGGAACAGTTTTGCCCAGATGGCGGTGACCATCAGCGCGCCCACGCCGCCGAAGATCGCTGCGCCCACCGGCCCAAGAATCCGCGCGACTACACCGCTCTCGAACTCGCCCAGTTCGTTGGAAGCGCCGATAAAAACGGATGAGACCGAGGCGACCCGCCCGCGCATGTGATCGGGTGTCACCAGCTGGATCAGGGTCTGACGGACAAAGACGCTGAGCATATCCGCGCCGCCCAGCACGGCCAGGGCGGCCACCGAGAGCCAGAGCGACCGTGAAAGGCCAAAGACGATGGTCGCCAGGCCGAACACGGCCACGCCGCCGAACATATAGAGCCCAGCCTTCTGTCGTATCGGATTGGCCGCCAGCCATAGCGCCACCATCGTTGCGCCGATGGCGGGTCCAGCCCTCAAGATACCGAACCCTTGCGGCCCGACATGAAGGATATCCCTTGCGAACACGGGCAGCAGCGCCGTTGCCCCGCCCAGCAGCACCGCGAACAGGTCCAGAGAGATGGCCCCGAACACCACTTTTTGTTGCCAAACATAGGCCAGCCCTTCCTTCACCAACTGCCAGCGCGAGCCAGGGTTGGTCTGCGGCTTGGCGTTCTGACGGATCGAGATCACGAAGAGAGCGCACACCCCGTATAGGACGAAGGTGGTGAAATAGGCCGTCTGGACCGTGTGGGCGATCAACAACCCCGCCGCCGCCGGACCACCGATCGAGGCGCTCTGCCAGGCCAGGGAGTTCCACGCGATGGCGCGCGGTAAAAGGCGGCGCGGCACCAGCATGGGCCCCAGCGCCGTGTTGGCGGGCGCGAAAAAGGCGCGGCTTGCCCCGAACAGCGCGGCGATGACCAGCAGCAGGCCCGGGGACGCCCAGCCATTTACCGTGGCGATGGCCAGCAGCAGAACGCTAGCAATCTCGCCCGTCAGGCACAGAAGCAGCACCTTCTTGCGATCATAGCGGTCCGCCACCTCGCCCGCCGGCAGTGCCAGCAGGAACACCGGTACGAAGGCCGCCAATCCGATCATCCCGACCAGGAACGCGCTCTCGGCCACGCTCCGGGTCTCACGCGCCAGGGCGTACATCTGCCAGCCCATGGCCACACTCTGGATCTGGCTGGCGAAACTGCCGGTCCACCGTGAGCCCCAGAACACCAGATAGTCGCGCTCTTTGAGCAGTTCCCGTGCCGAGGGCACCGTGTCGTCGTCAGGCTTGGGCGTGTCGGTCATGAGCGCCATGAACCTGCCCTGCGCGGCTTCCCGCCGCAATGGCATTGAAGATCACAACGTTGACGGGCCGAACCAAAGGACCTATCTGCGCCGCTCTTCTTTGACGGCCCGGAGGGCCCAACCGATGCGACGACGTCAGCGCGCGTGAAGCGCCGAGCCCCGTACAGCGGATCACCGCTGACTTACGTCACGATCCATCGGGAAGACGCCTATGTCCCAAGACCCTTACCGGCCGCTGCCGGCGCTGACCTTCGTCCACGAAACCCCCGATCAGGCTGCCGCGATCGAGGCTCTGCTCACCCGCGCCTTTGGTCCGGGCCGCTTCGCCAAGGTCTCCGAGCGGGTCCGCGAGTTCGCCGACTTTGCCCCAGACCTGTCGTTCTGCGCGTTCGAGGGTGCGCGGTTGCTAGGCGTTGTGCGGATGTGGCGCGTGGCCGTGGGCGATCAACTGATCGCGTTCCTTGGCCCCCTGGCGGTGGACGAGGACGAGCGCCAGCATGGCCTTGGCGTGCAACTTGTGACCCGCGCCTGCGAAGCCGCCAAGGCGGCTGGGGAAGCCGCCGTCGTCCTCGTCGGTGATCTCCCGTTCTTCAGCCGCGTGGGCTTTGAAGTCGCGGCTGACGTCGTGATGCCCGGACCGGTCGATACCAAGCGTGTGCTGGCGCGAGTGTTCAAGGGTGCGGCGCTCTCGGGCGTGGTTCGAGCGCTTTAATGGCCGCCGCGACTCCCGATTCTGGAACGTGGGTGACAGCCCATCACCGTTTGGAGGAGGCCTCGTCAGCTACCTCGGCAGCCCAAGGTGCACCTGGATCGCTGCGTCTAGCCCCACCAACTCGGCGCGCGAGAGCATTCCAAACTGGCTTTTCAATCGGCGTTTGTCAGCCGCCATGATCTGATCCGCCATGGCTTTGCCGGGCTGGCCCAAGATCGTCACCGC
Organism: Alphaproteobacteria bacterium; assembly: GCA_043743295.1. Classification (GTDB taxonomy): domain Bacteria; phylum Pseudomonadota; class Alphaproteobacteria; order Caulobacterales; family Caulobacteraceae; genus Phenylobacterium. The sequence goes on from JAYTWT010000550.1 coordinate 2,311, forward strand.
AGCTTCGCCGGGATAGAGCCGCGCGACGTTGGACGACACCGGGACGACCACGACCCGCGAGAGGTTGCGATTGGCGGCGTCGTTGCTGACGATCACCGCTGGTCGGGTCTTCCGGATCTCGCTGCCTATCGACGGGTCAAACTCGACCCACCAGACCTCACCGCGTTTCATCAGCGCTGTCGCCGGCCAGCGCGTTGATCCAATCCGTGGCCTCGGCCTCGCGCACCTGATCGACCGCCATGTCCCGATAGCCAGCGTCGAGCGAAGCGCCAGACACGTGTGGCCGAACCAGATCCTCGATGAACTGGCTCATCCGGCGCTTGCCAACGGTGCGATACAGTCCGTCATAGACAGCCTCGTCGAGCGTGATCGTCATACGTTTGTGCATAGCGCATAGTGTGTTCAATGAAGAAGACTGGCAAGACTTTTCGATGATCTTGAGCTGACCCTCCTGTCGCCCTACCTTCCGTCCATGGCGCAGAACCAAAAATCTAGCCTCGACGGCGTCGCGGCGGCGGTGAAGCAGGCGCCGGGACGCGGGCTACCGCCCGTGCATCTGTGGACCCCGGCCCACAGCGGTGAAATCGACATCGTGATCAAGACCGATGGGCGATGGTTCCATGAAGGGGCGGTGATCGTCCGTGAGGCCATGGTGCGACTGTTCTCGACCATCCTACGAAAGGACCCGGACGGGTTTTATCTGGTCACGCCGGTCGAGAAGCTGAAGATCTTCGTCGAGGACGCGCCGTTTATCGCCGTGGCGGTTGACCGGACGGGCGGCGACCTGACATTCACCACCAACGTCGGTGATACGGTGGTGGCCGGACCGGAAAATCCCATCCGGGTGGAGATCGGACGGGACGACGAGCCCCGACCCTACGTCCATGTGCGGCGCGGGCTGGAGGCGCTGATCTCTCGGCCCGTGTTCTACGAACTGGTGGAGATGGCGGACGAGCGGGACGACCCCAGCGGCACCACCTTAGGGGTTATGTCGGGCGGTGCGTGGTTTGCCCTGGGATCCACTGTGGCGCATCAAACGTGAACGATATTGCGGGCGCACCTCACCTCGGCGACTGGATCGGCCAGCACCTTGACCCTGTGAACGATCAGGTGGGAGACCTCGCTCAGCGCGCGTCTGATTTTGACCTGACCTCGGACGGCTGGAGCGAGATTCCAGCCGACTCGCTGAAGCCCGCCGCGGTGCTGATCGGATTGATCGAGCGCGACCATGGCCTGAGCATCCTGCTGACCCGCCGCGCCGATACCTTGCGCAGCCATACGGGTCAGGTCGCATTGCCCGGCGGGCGTCAGGACCCTGGCGAGCGGCCTGTCGATACGGCCCTACGCGAAGCGCATGAGGAAGTGGGACTAGAGCCACGCTTCGTGACCCCTGTCGGCCTTTCCACGCCCTATCACACCGGCAGCGGCTATCTGATCACCCCGGTAGTGGCCATCGTACGCCACGGCTTCGCTTTGACGGCCAACCCCGGTGAGGTGGCGGACATTTTCGAGACCCCGTTCAGTTTTCTGATGGACCCCGCCAACTATCAAGAACATGAACGCGCCCTTCCCGGAGGGGAGTTGCGCCGCTTTTACGCAACAACCCACGAGGAGCAGTACATCTGGGGTGCGACCGCTGGCATCCTAAGGGCGCTGCGCGAACGGCTGTACGGAGCCGCTCTGGCATGACGGACAGCCTTGGCCTTCGCCCCTGGATGATCGCGCCGGCCACAGCCGCCGTGTTTGCCGCCCTGGAAGCGGAGGGTGGGCCGGATTGCGCGCGGTTCGTGGGCGGGGTGGTCCGCAACGCCCTGATCGGCCGACCGATCTCCGACATCGATATCGCCACGACGCTGACCCCTGATCGGGTAGTCAAGGCGCTGAGGGCCGCAGGCCTGGGCGCTGTGCCGACCGGCATCGATCACGGCACCATCACCGCCGTCTCCGACCACAAGCCGCACGAGATCACCACGCTTCGGACCGACGTCACCACCGATGGCCGGCGCGCGAGCGTGGCCTTTACGACGGATTGGGCGCAGGACGCTGAGCGGCGGGATTTCACCCTGAACGCCCTCTACGCTCGTCGCGACGGCAGCCTTTTGGACCCCACCGGCCAAGGCGTGGCCGACGCCAAGGCGGGCCGCATCCGGTTCGTGGGTGAACCCGAACAACGGCTTCGCGAAGATCACTTACGGAACCTGCGGTTCTTTCGCTTCCTGGCAGGGTTCGGGCGGGGAACACCCGACCCCGCCGCTGTGGCCGCCTGCGCGGCGCTGAAAGACCATATCGACACCCTCGCGGCTGAGCGCATCCAAGCCGAACTTCTGAAACTGCTGGGCGCGAACGACCCCCGCGCCGCTGTACAGCTGATGAGCGAGACCGGCGTCCTAGCGGTGATACTGAAGGTGCCTGCCGATCTGACGCGCTTCGCGGCCCTGGTGGAAATCGAGACCGACCAACTGTTCGAGACCGATGCGGTCCTGCGCGTCGCCGCTCTATTGCCCAACGATCAGTTGTTGGCTGGGCGGTTGGCTGAGCGCCTGCGCCTCTCTAACGCCGACCGCGATCGGATCGTGGCAGCCCTTTCGCCGACGCCGACCCTCAAGAGCTGGATGAGCCCACGCGAGATCCGTCGCGAGCTCTATCGCGGAGACTTGGGGGCCTTTCGTGACCGGGCCAAGCTGGCCTGGGCTGCGGCACCGCGCACCGCTACCACCATGCAGTGGCGCGGCCTGATCGCGCTGGCTGAGGGGTGGGTGCGACCCACCTTCATGATCACCGGCCAGGACGTCATGAACGCCGGGGTGCCCAAAGGCCCGATGGTCGGCAAGGTTCTGCGCGAGGTCGAGGACTGGTGGATCGACCACGACTTCATCGACGACCCGTTCTCCGCTGTCGAGAAGCTGAAGTCCGTGGCTCAGGGCATGGCGTTTTGAAGGTCGGCATCGTCAAGACGGGCCGTCCGCCCATGCCAGCGATTAATCGATTCGGCGCCTACCCGGACATGTTCATGGACTTACTGGGTCGGGACGCCTTACAATGGCAGATGTGCGATGTGGACGGTGGTCAACTGCCCGATGCGCCCGACGACTGCGAGGCCTACATCCTCACTGGCTCGGCTGCGGGCGTCTACGAAACCGACCCGTGGATCGCAGGCCTGCTCGATTTTCTCCGGGCCGCGAAGGGTCGGGCCAAACTGGTCGGCGTCTGTTTTGGTCATCAGGCCATGGCCCAGGCGTTCGGCGGGCAGGTGATCAAATCGCCCAAAGGCTTGGGCATCGGGGCCCATGACTATCAGGTGGTTGGGCGTGGGCCTTGGATGGACAGCGCGACATCAATCCGACTGCCAGCCTCGCACCAGGACTAGGTGGTCGAGGTTCCGCCCGGCGCGGAGATCATTGCCGCCAGCCCCTTCACCCCCATCGCGGGCCTGGTCTGGCGCGACCACTCGGCCATTTCGATCCAGCCGCACCCTGAGTTCGACCCGGCCTACGCTGCCGCGCTGATCGAGGCGCGGCGAGGGAAGGTCTACGCCGACGAAGAGGCCGACCGGGCCATCGCCAGCTATGCCGGTGACGATGATCGGGCGCGGGTAGGTCGGTGGATTGGGGAGTTTTTGCGAGGTTAGGGTGTGAGGAAGGGGTTGCGGATTGTCAGGCCGCCGACAACCATTCCGTCCTGCATGTCTTCACTGTAGACAACCTCGCACCCTGCCTCCGAAGCCGCCGCCAAGATGTTTGCGTCGTAGATGTGAAGTTGAAAACGTCTGGAGATCCGAACCGCCGCCTCTTGGGTCGCAAGCGTAAGCGGTCGGATCTCAAGCGTGGTTTGGAACGAGCCTAGCAGGTCTTCTATCTCGTCCCATGCGGTCGAGTGTTTGCGCCGTGCGACACTGACGAACTCATTGAGCACTTGAATACTGATCGTTCCGCCGTCGGCGATTAGCTCTGCGGCAAGCCGGGCCTTTGGATCGGATGTCAGCAGATAGACAAGAACGTTGGTATCCAGGAATGCCCTAGTCACGCCGGTTGGCTTCTTCGCGATCAAACTTGAAATCGGCCGGAAGTCGCCCCTGATATTTCAGAAGGCTTGCAATGAAGGCGTCGCGATCAGGCTTGCAGGCGACGCTGACGTCTCGGGGACCGTGCGCATGCAAGTTGATATCAATGCCTGCCGTCCAGCCCATAGCCTCGACGACGGACTTTGGGATGCGCAGTGCATAGCTGTTGCCCCATTTCGCCAGCTTCATCCCAACCTCCATGATATACATTGTAGCGCGCGTATATCATACTCACGTCCACGCCACCATCGGCGGCATCGATGAGAGGATCGTCTCGATGTTCCCCCCCGCCTTCAGGCCGAACATCGTGCCCCGGTCGTAGAGTAGGTTGAACTCCACATACCGACCCCGGCGGACCAGCTGCTGCATCCGGTCGGCCTCGGTCCACGGCTCGGCCATGTGGGCG
>JAYTWT010000551.1:0-5081 GCA_043743295.1 Alphaproteobacteria bacterium
CGCCGCGTCAGGCGGCTGCGCTGGGTGCTCAAGCGAATGTCGGCGACCCCGGCCCGCGCCGCAGCCTCTTCCATCGACTGCTGAACCGCTGTGGCGTCACCGCTGAGCACGGCCTGAGCCAGTGGCGAACCCACCGTCTGATCCATATCGGATTGACTGGGCTGATCCTCAGGCTTGTCGGACGGAGGCGGCAACGAGATCGCGTCCCGACTGAAGAAGGTCTCGAACACAGTATCGAACCGATCCACCTCGTCCGCCGACTTGGCCAAGGTTGAGCACAATGCATCCTTGAACAAGGACCGGTCCGCGTAGCCGGTCACCAGCACGGCACGGCTGGCATCGATCGCCTCCGCCGGCGAGACGCGGACGTCTGAGGCGCGCAGCGCCCGGAAGAACTGTTCAAGGGTGTGCTGCATGCTACCGCCGGTGCAGCAGCTCGACGACCTGGGGCTCCACGGCCACGATATCCTGCTCGAACTTCAGGATCACATTGAGCGTGTCGCGCACCATGTCCGGTGCCAGGCTGTCAGCATGTAGCAGGATCAAGGCACGGGCCCAGTCTACGGTCTCGGAGATTGAGGGCGGCTTGCGCAAATCCAGGGTCCGCAGCGTCTGCACGAAGGCCACTAAGTCCTTGGTCAGCCCCGCTTCGATGCCCGGCACCCGCGTGGCAACAATACGCTCCTCTAGGGCCGCCTCCGGCAAGGGAATGTGCAGGTGAAGGCAGCGCCGCTTTAGGGCGTCGCCCAGGTCTCGGACATTGTTTGAGGTCAGGAACACCAGCGGCGGGGTCTTAGCAACAATCACCCCTAGCTCCGGCACCGAGACCTGATAGGCCGACAACACTTCCAGCAGGAAGGCTTCGAACGCTTCGTCGGACTTATCAACCTCGTCGATGAGCAGGACGCAGCCGTCGTCCTGTCGCAGGGCCTGCATCAACGGGCGCGGTTCCAGGAATGGTTCGGAAAAGAACAGGTCACCCATGCCGTGCAGGCGGTCCATGGCGGCGTCCATACTGGGCGCGTCCGCCAGCGCCTCGCCCATCCGGTCCTTCAGGATCTGCGTGTAGAGCAGCTGTTTGCCGTACTTCCACTCATACAGTGCCTTTGACTCATCCAGGCCCTCGTAACATTGCATACGGATCAGTGGCAGGCCGAGCAGGTTGGAAGTGGATAGCGCCAGCTCGGTCTTGCCGACCCCCGCCGAGCCTTCCACTAGGATCGGCTTCTGCAGCTTTACCGCCATATAGAGCGCCGTCGCGATCCGGCGCGAGGCGATGTAGCCCACACTGCCCAGACCCTCGATCAAGGCATCGACAGATGCGAGGTGGTCGGTGGCGTTCGCGGACGTGGCCGCCGAAGAGGAAGTGCTCAAAATCTTGGGCTTTCGAAAAATACGCACGCGTGGGAGCGTGATTGTGCCAAGCCCGCCCGCGCGTGGCAAACAACTGTTTGAGCGGTTCAGGAAAGCCTTTGAAATCAAGCTTTACGCCGAATTTACGAAAGGTGGGTATGCTGCGGATGTATGCGTCCGCCCATCACCCTGAGAAATTCGTTCCGCCGCGCGGCCCGCGTGGACGGTCGCGTGCGGCTGCGTTGAGATGTTCAACCGGCTCTCCACGCGGCTGACAGTGCTCTATGCCGCCCTGTTCGGCATGGTCCTTCTGGTGGTCTCGGCGGCGGTGTTCCTGGCGATATCAAATGCCGCTGAGCGTCAGGTACGCGGCGAACTGGCCGCAACCGGCACGGTGTTTGACCGGGTCTGGACGATGCGGTCCGAGCGCCTGCGGGAAGGTGCCAGCCTGTTGTCGCGCGACTTCGGTTTTCGTGCCGCTGCTGCAACTCGCGATGCGCCCACTATTGAATCGGCGCTGGAGAACCTGCGCCAGCGCATGGGCATCGATCAGGCGTTCATGGTCGACGCTGAAGGACAGATCATCGGTGCGCGGTTTTCTGAGACGGATCGTGCTCGGCTGGTGAAGGCCTTTGAGGTGAGCGACGACCCCTCCGGCGTGTTCATGCTGGGGAGCGAGCCCTATCAACTCGTAAGCGCCCCGGTGCTGTCGCCCGAGTTGATCGGCTGGGTCGTGTTCGCTGTACGACTTGATCAGACCGAGATGCGGTCGCTGGAGCGACTATCGGCCATCCCGCTGCAGGCTGCCGTACTGTATCGCTCGCCAGGCGGCGTCTGGACAAATCCGCGCGGCACGGTCGAGTTGGCCGATCCGGTGGCGCACGGGTTTATTGATCGTTCGCTCAAGATCCGCTCAGGGCCGGCTAACCTGGACCTGAAGGACGGTCGCGCCATAGCCCTGGTCAAACCGCTGCCTGCCATTGAGAGCGCGGGCGGGGCAGTGTTGGTGCTGCGTTATCCGCTGGCCCAGGCGCTGGCGCCCTATCGACCGCTGCTGTTGATCGTGGCGCTGCTGGGCATCGGGGGCCTGGCGGTGGTGAGTTGGGGAAGCTGGGCCTTGGCGCGCGGCGTAACACGCCCGATCTCCGCGCTTGACGAGGCCGCCGGCCGCCTGACCCGAGGCGAAGACGCGCGGGTGGAGATTCACAGCGCCGACGAGATCGGTCGGCTTGCTATCAGCTTCAACACCATGGCCGCAGAGATCCGCGAGCGCGAACGCAAGATCACGTACCAAGCCCTACACGACGGCGATACTGGCCTGCCCAACCGCCAGGCGCTGGAACAGTTTGTGGACGCACTGGCCGAACTTCCGACCGGTCAGGTCTATATCTGCGCGCTGGGTCTCGACCGTTTCAGCCATATGCGCCACGCAATCGGGCATAAGTTGGCAGCCGAAACCATCCGTATGGTCGGCAGCCGGTTGGGTGGACTCGCCCCGACGAGCGGGGTCGCCCGCATTTCTACCGACATGCTGGGCTTTGTCGTTCTGGCTGAAGGGGAGGCTGCGGCGACCGAGGACGTCCAACGCCTGTTGGTTGAGCTGGAACAGCCGGTCCGGGTGGCTGGCGAAGCCATCGACGTGGCGATCAGCATCGGCTTGGCGCCCCTGGACGGTGACGAGGCGGGCCTCTGCATCGAACGCGCCAGCATCGCGCTCGACCAGGCGCGAAATCGCAAGTCCAAGACCGCCGTGTTCGATGCCGAGGCCTATGGCGACCCGGCCGCGAACCTGTCGCTGATGTCCAGCCTTACGGCCGGCATCGGCCAGGGCGAGTTGATCTTGTGGCACCAGCCGAAGTACGACATCCGCCTACGCAAGGTCAGCGGCACTGAGGCCCTGGTGCGCTGGAATCACCCAGCGCGCGGGATGATTTTCCCTGACACCTTCATCACCATGGCCGAGGAAACAGGCCATATCCGCGCGCTGACCGAATGGGTTGTGATCCAGGCTATCGCCGACCAGAAGGCGCTGGCGCGGGCCGGCCATATCATCGACGTAGCGGTCAATATTTCGGGCCGGGTGCTGGGCGAACCGGACTTCGTGGACTTCTGTGCGGTCCAAGTCCGCAAAGCCGTCGGTCGTATCTGTTTCGAAATCACCGAAACGGCGGTCATCGAGAATCCAGAGGTCGCGCTGACCATGCTGGACGCCTTCGCCGACATGGGGATCTCGATTTCCATCGATGACTTCGGCAGCGGGCTGTCTTCACTAGGCTATCTGAAGCGCATCCGCGGCCATGAGCTGAAGATCGACCGATCCATCGTCGAGGACGTCACCCATAGCCAACGCGACGCCTTAATCGTCCGCTCTACCATCGACCTGGCGCACAGCCTGGGCCTGAAGGTGGTCGCCGAGGGCATTGAGGACCACGCGACATTTGCGATTATCGCCAGCATGGGCTGTGACCATGCGCAGGGCTATCTGATCTCCAAACCGATGCCGCTGACCCAGCTATTCGGGTTCCTGGCCGAGGATCAGGCGGCGCTGAGAATCTCCGCCTGAGATCGATCAGCGCGTCAGCGCGGGCCGCAGGTCCAACGCAATCGACGTGCGTTGCGCCGCACCCGCGACCGGCAGGGAACGGCTTATGGCAGCGCGGGCTTTCAGGTCCGGATGCCAGACAAGCAATGTCGCCGGGCCAGCGGGCGCATCTTGCACAACCGCTATCCCATCGGCGCCCGATTTGGCCGCGTAGGGCGTGTCGGTGACGTAGATGAAGGCGATCATGACGTCGTGGATGTTGCAGCCCAGCGATACAACGCCCGGCTTGTCAAAGGTGATGCTGCGGCTTTCATCCTTGCCATAGAGCTTCAGCTCGAAGCGTTTAGGGGTCGAGAACGAATAGACGTGGTGGCGCACCTTGTCCTTGTTGGGGAAGCTGACATTCGAACCTAGCGGCACGATCAGCACATAGGGCGTGAACTGTATGTTCTGCTGGGCCATCATCATCGGCCAGCTGACTTTCATAGGCGTGCCGGGCTTCAAGCCGGCAGCCGGGCGGATCATGACCACGGCGTCGCGCACCGGCTTACCGGCGGCGTCGCGAACCTCCACAGTGACATCGCTGGCGAAGGCAGGCCCGGCCAGGGTGAGGGCGAGGAGAATTGGGGCCAGTCGGTTCATAGTGTTGCGTACAGCTGTGTCTCTGAACCGGATGTAAAGACTCGTTCGAATATTGAAAGGACAACGATAACGACGTGGGATTCGCTTTGATGCGCTTACGGATGGTGGCTCTCGGCTTTGCCATAGCGATGGTTTCGCTTCCGGCGAACGCGGAAGACCTTCGCCCGTTGGGCAAGCTGCTGCTGACCGGCGGGGTCACGACGGTTGAGGGCTCCGGTGGGGGCGGCCTATCGAGTTGGGCGACGATTACCGGTTATGGTGCCCGTGAGGGCATCGGGGCCAACGCGCACGCCACGCAGGTCGCACTGCCCGACTATCAGTTTCGCGCTTATGGGGCAGCGGTCGGCCTCTATGATCGTGTCGAGGTGTCTTACACCCGCCAGGACTTCGACACCCAGGGAACCGGTGCCAAGCTGGGCCTTGGCAGGGGGTTCACCTTCCACCAGGACGTGATCGGCGTGAAGGTCAAGGTGGCGGGCGATGCAGTCTATGACCAGGACCGTTGGCTGCCGCAGATTGCGGTCGGCGCACAATACAAAATGGC
>JAYTWT010000552.1:0-3519 GCA_043743295.1 Alphaproteobacteria bacterium
TGTCCCTCCCGCGCAACCTGGAAGAGGCTGACGCTGCCTTTATGACGGCGGTACTGCGGCGAAGCGGCGCGATCTCGGCTTCGAACCGCGTGGTCGCGCAGACCGAGCAGGGCGTCGGCATGACCGCCGGTTATTTCTCCTCGATCAAGAAGGTGCGCTGCACCTACGCCGAGCCCACCGACGCGCCCACAGACTTCGTGGTCAAGGCTTGGCCGTCACTGGAGATCGCGCCCAGGGACGCCATTGCGGCGATGTTCCGGAAGGACATCTGCGGCTACCAGATCCCCGCCGAGCGGTTCTATCCCCGCCCGAAAGCCCACCTCGCCGCCTTCGACGACGCTGTGGGGGCCTATGTTCTGGTGATGGAGGACGCCGGGACCTTCGCGACCCAGAAGGTGCATGAGAACGAGCTGAACTTCGACGAGGTCATGCGAATGATCCCGGCTCTGGTCGATGTGGCCGTGGCCTGGGAAGGCTGCGATGAGGGCGAGAAGGCCGTCGAACTGGCCGATATGGGTGTGCCCCACTGGACCTCGCCGCAGAACCTCGATGGTTTCAAGGGCGGCATGCCGGGCGGTGCGGCGCTCTTCGACCTGGTCTGCTCGATGCCCGGCTCGACGATCCATGGGGGGCGGCCCTGGAGCGAGCGCCTGGGTGTGCCCGACATCGCGGCCCGGCTGACCACCCGCCTCGACGCCTTCTTCGCGCCGCTGCGCCCGGAGAACGGTGCCACCTGCACGATCGTCCACGGCGACATGCGCGGCGACAATTTCTTCTTCTGCGACGACCGGCCGGACCACCCGCACGGCTGGCTGTGCATCGACTTCCAGCAGATGGTCTCAGGCCCGGTGCCGTCCGACCTGGCCTATCTGATGAACTCCGGGTCGGTGCTGCCAGAAGTCTATGCTGGCCCGAACCAGCAGCGGGTGCTTCGCGCCTTCTACGACCTGTTCATGGCCAAGACGCGTCGGTATCCTGACTACAGCTACGACCGGTTCATCGACGAATACCGGCGTATGGCGACGCTTCAGTACATCTACTACGTCGCTTTTGGGGGCGCGATCTTCCAGGCTGGCGCGTTCAACAACGACCTCGGCATGCGCATCGAGCTGGGCGGGAAAGGTGCAACCCTGGCCGACCTACCGCCGGAACAGATTCGACAGCGGATGTGGTGGAGCAAGTCCGTCCCTAACTTCGCAGAGACGTTCAGCGCCTTCGGGCTCGTCGAACTCCTCGCCACCCTGCCCGAAAACCACAACGGCCTCGGCCCCTGGGTCGAACTTCCCGAACACCTGCGTTGAACGGAGACTACACATGAGCCAATTCCACAACAAGGTGATCCTGATCACCGGCGGCACCTCTGGCCTCGGCGCGACGGCAGCGGTGTCGCTGGCGTCCCAAGGGGCCAAGGTTGCGATCACCGGCCGCCGCGAAGAACAGGGCCAGGCGGTCCTCGCGCGCATGAAGGCCGCCGGCAGCGAGGGCCTGTTCATCAAGGGCGACATCACCGTCCGTGCCGATGTCGAGGCCATGGTGGCGCGCACGGTCGAGCGCTTCGGACGGCTGGACGGGGCGGTCAACAATGCCGGGATCGCGGGCGACCCGTTCCTTGCGGTCGCCGACATGCCGGACGAGAACTGGCATGCGGTGATCAATACCAACCTCACGAGCGTCTTCATGAGCATGAAGTTCGAGATCCCGGCGATCCTGGCGTCCGGCGGCGGTGCCATCGTCAACATCGCCTCGATCCTGGGCCTGGAAGGCAGCGACATCGGCCACGCCGCCTATGCGGCCGCCAAGCACGGCGTGGTCGGTCTGACCAAATCCGCGGCCGTCGACTATGCGCAGCAGGGCCTCCGCGTGAACGCGCTCTGCCCCGGCTACTGCCACTCCGAGATGGTCGACCCCTATGTCGAGGCCGAGCCCGAGCTGTTCTCGAAGATCATCGCCCGCCACAGCGCCATGAACCGGCTGGGCGAGTCGCAGGAAGTGGCCGACGCCATCGAGTATCTGCTGTCGGCCAAGTCGAGCTTCGTGAACGGCGTCGCGCTCGCGCTGGATGGCGGCCAGACGACGCGCCTGTACTGAGGGGGCACTGGGCCATGCGCGGCGAGAAGATATATGCGTACGACGCGGATATCACCGGCACGACGGACTTTGGCGTCGCCCTCGGCGCCATCCTCGACGGCAGCCAGCCGATCCCACCACAGGGCGCGCGCTTTGACGTCGGGTTCGACGGCCATGCGACTGGTCGTCTGGCCGGGCGTGTCCGGGGCACCGACTATGCCTACGTGCGTGCCGACGGCCAGGTTGAGCTGAATATCCATGGCATTTTCGAAACCCCGGACGGCGCGCGGATCGCGTTCGAGGCTGGCGGGGTCGGCGTGCTTCGTCCCGGCGAGCCCGTGCTTGATCTGTCCGAGAACGTCAGCCTCCTCACCGCGTCCGTCGCCTACGCGTGGGTCAACGCAAGACAGATCTGGGGGGTCGGTTTCGTCGACCTTGGGGCGGGCAAGATCCAGATCGAGGCCTATCTGCAGTAGGGAGCCTAGCGTCGGTCAGACGGGATAGTTTGATCAGCTCAGGCTAGCAGGCGGGCTGGTTGTCGTTGCGCGTCAAGCAGGCGCACCGCCTTGCGGTCGAACGACACGAACATCTCCGCGCCCATGCGGCGGCCTTCGTAGGAAATCACCCCGTCGGCGAAGTCACCGCCGGCCTCGAGAACGGCCAGCCCGGATTCAACCGCTGGCCAGTCGACCTGAGCATTTTCCCTCCCCGCGAGGTCGCGGATGATGTCGGCAATGTCCTCAGCCGACGTTCGGTAGGCTCGCGACAGCACCCAGGCGAGTTCGCACAGCATCGGTACGGTCAGGATGGCAGCGGTCGCGGTGTCGAGCGCCGCCTCCGCAACGCGCGCCTGGATTTCATCATCCTGGGTGACGATGCGAACGATAACGTTGGTATCGACCGTAACCCTCACCGACGGATGCCAGCCCAGCCGTCGGCGATGACCTCGTTCATCTCCTCGATCGTCAGCGTGGGCTGACCGGGCCGCTTGAGGCGCCCCGAGAGTTCAGAGAATTTACCCGTCCGCTTGCGTGGAACCGACATCGCAATCCGCCCGTTCGCCAAGGCTTCTACCTCGACCTTGTCGCCGGGCTGTACGCCCATATGCGTCAACAACGCCTTGCGCAGGGTTACCTGGCCCTTGGCGGTAACAGTCAGAGTGGTCATGGGCAATCTCCTGAGACACCTCAAAAGTAAGGTAATTTTGCCTTTCTTACAAGCTTCAGCCCCGCGCCCGCGCTTCCGCTCGCGCCGCCCGCGTGATAGGCGCGCTTCATGTCCAGTTCTCCTGCTGCGGAAGCCGCGCGCCGCCGCACCTTCGCAATCATCAGCCACCCTGACGCCGGCAAGACGACCTTGACCGAGAACTTGCTCCTGGCCGGGGGCGCTATCCGGGCCGCCGGTGCCGTCCGCGCGCGGGGCGAGAACCGCCGGACGCGGTCGGACTGGATG
>JAYTWT010000553.1:0-6286 GCA_043743295.1 Alphaproteobacteria bacterium
GCCTGGACGCATCCCGCCCGCTCGGGCGCGACCTTCAGCCATCGTAACGCGCAAGGCGGCGAGCTTGGTTTTCTGATCGGGCCGCAGCAGCGGCTCTAGCTTTGAGAACGCCTCGCCCATGTTCTTGGACATGGCTTCACGGATGACCTTCCGATCTCCACCAGCCGAGGCAAATATACCGGCCGCTTTCTGGCGCATTTCCGCTGAGATTCCGTCCCAAGCTACTTTCTGTTTGGCGTCTAAGCCCAGCTGCTCGACCACCCGCGCGCCGCCACCGCCGCCCTGGCCACTACCTTGGCCACCCCCCGGGCGCGGTCCGCCGCCGCCCATACCCGGCATCCCGCCGAGACCGGGTGCGCCGCCGCTGCGCGCTTTGTCGACCGGCGGAGTCCAGCGCAAGGCTGCGGACGGCACTTTCAGGACACTGCGGCGCGTATCGATGATGATGTCAGCGTTGGCCGTCATGCCGGGCAACAGCTTACGCTGCGGATTGTCGGCCTCCGCGATCACCGTGTAGGCGACCACGTTCTGCTCGGTCGTCGGCTTTTTGCGGACCTGGGTAACGATCCCCTCAAAGGTATCGTCGGAGAACGCGTCGACCGTGAAGCGCACCATCTGGCCCTCGACCACCTGGCCGACATCGGCCTCATCGACGCTGATCTTAACCTCCACCTTCGACAGATCCTGGGCGATCGTGAACAGCACCGGTGCCTGGAAGCTGGCCGCGACCGTCTGGCCCGGTTCGACCTTGCGGTCGACCACCAAGCCATCGATGGGCGAGGAGATGGTGGTGCGCCCCAGGTCGGTGCGCTGGATGCGCAAGGCCGCCTGGCTCTGACCGACCCGCGCGCGTGCCGCTGCGACGCTGGCTTGGCCGGTGCGCAAGGCCGCTGTCACCTGGTCCAGAACGGCCGGGGTCAGGAAGCCCTGATCGACCAGGGACTTCTTACGATTGAAGTCGGCCTGGGCGTTGGCCAGGGTCGCCTCAGCTTGACGCACCGCCGCCTCGCCGGCGCGGATGTCGGCCATGCTCTGGGCAACCCGAGACTCATAGGTCTGCGGGTCGATGGTCGCCAGCGTCTGGCCCGCCCGCACAGTGTCGTTGAAATCCACCAGCACCTTGGTAACCAAGCCAGAGATCTGCGAACCGACGTCAACCGTGATCAGCGCCTGTAGCGAGCCTGATGCTGATACCGATCGCGTGATGTCGCCGCGTTCCACGGCCGCGAAACGGTAGGGGTCCTTGATCGGTTTGGGCCGCATCTGACAGGCGACAACGCTCGCCACCGCCAACACCAGGACAACGATAGTGATCCAAACGGCGCGGGGGATTCGGAAGCCCTTACGAGATCCGGCGCTGCTAAGGCTCATATCGGTCCTTTGTCGAACGTGGTGGCAACAGAACCCAATAGGAGGGTCAGGGGTTGCCGGGTGATTTCAGGGTCGAGATGTCTGCGATACGCGCCCGACTTGATTTGGCCTCACAAGGGCAACTGAACCCGTGCCGTCAAGCCACCACCCGCGCGGTTGATTAGGTTCACATCGCCGCCGTGTCCGCGCGCGATAGACCTTACCACAGCCAGGCCAAGGCCGATCCCACCGGTCTGGCGATTGCGGGAAGGTTCGCGGCGATAGAAGGGTTCAAAGACCTTCTCGGTATCGGTTGGTGGAATGCCGGGGCCGTCATCGTCGATCTCTACCACGGCGTTGCCGGCTTCGGCGAACACGCGAGCGCGGGCGCGGCTCCCGAACTTCACGGCATTTTCCAGCAAATTGGCGATCAGGCGGCGCAGCGCCATTGGGTCACCTTCCAGGACCACCTTGTCGCCGGACTCGACCATCGTTTGTGAGCCCGTCTCCGCCATCTCATCGCAAAGGCTTTCGACTAGGGACGACAGTTCCAAAGGCGTGCGGGTGCCGGGCAGGGCGCTGTCGCGCACGAAATTCAGCGTGGCCGTAATCATAGCCTCCATCTGATCGAGGTCTGCGGCGTATTTCGTGCGTTGGTCCTCGGGCAGCCCTTCGATCCGGAACCTAAGGCGGGTGAGGGGGGTGCGGAGATCATGAGCGATCGCTCCGACCATCGCCGTGCGGTCCTCGACATAACGCTGCAGCCGTCGTTGCATCTCGTTCAGCGCGCGGGCTGCCACTCCGATTTCGGCCGGCCCGCTTACCTCCAGCGGCGGCGCCCGCGGATCACGACCCAGGCGCTCGGCTGCATCAGCAAAGCTCCTGATGGGTGCCGCGAGCCGACGGGCAAACACATAGGTGATCGGCAGCATAGCTAGCGCCGACAGCACGAACCATAGGATCAGGCGCTGTTGCCAAGTCGATAGCCCGAATGGGCGTAGCGGCTCGACAACCACCCACCTGCCATCGGCTTGTCGGACGCCCACCTGGAACGGCACGGTCAGATAGTGTTCCTCACGGCTCATCCCGGCGCGGGCGGCGCGATCACGCAGGATCCGACCTACCCGGCGATCGGCCAGCAGCCCGCGTTCCCCGGCGATCACCACATCGCTGGTCCGCACCCCCAGTCTTGCGGCCATGTTGGCGCGGATGTCGGGAATCGTCTGGCCATCCAGCTCCGGCGAAGGCGGACCAACATGGATCACTCGCTGTAGAGGCTGGCGCTCCGCAAACGCAGGAGGACTGCCGCGAAAGGTACTCTCGATCTCACCCAGCCGGTAGAAATCCGGAGCCGGAGGCGGCAAAATTAGGAGCAGGAAGGTGCTGATCGCCCACGCCGCCACCAGCGTCAGGCCCGTCAGGGTCAGGAGTTGCACCAAGAGTGGCGCCGCCGGGCGAGTGCGCAAAATCACGCGCGTTTGACCTTCGCCGTGAACATGTAGCCTTCATTGCGGATCGTACGGATCAGGTCGTGGCTATCGCCGCCGTCGTCCAACTTGCGGCGAAGGCGACTGATTTGCACATCGATCGCACGGTCGAAGGCGTCGCTGTCAGGGCCGCGGGCAAACTCCAGCAGTTGGTCTCGCGTCAGCACGCGCTGTGGGCGTTCCACGAAAGCGCGCAACAGCGAGAACTCGCCCGATGAGAGGTTGACCACCACGCCTGGCGGCGAGCGCAGCTCACGCCGGACCAGATCCAGCCGCCATCCGGCGAACTCGCACCCCGCGCCTAGCGCGCCACCGGTCGTCCGCTGTTCTGCGCGGCGCAGCACCGCGCGCACCCGGGCCAGCAATTCGCGCGGATTACACGGTTTGGCGAGGTAATCATCTGCACCTAGCTCAAGGCCCACGATCCGGTCTGTGTCTTCGCCCATCGCCGACAGCATGATGATGGGCGGGGCACCCTCGGCGCTGGTGAGCCGGCGACAGACCGCCAATCCGTCCTCTCCCGGCATCATCACGTCCAAGACGATGAGGTCGACCGGCCCGCGTTCCAGTAACCGATCCATCTCGCCAGCGTCGCCGGCCGTGTCGACGCGATAGCCATGCCGACCCAGGAAGTCCGAGACCACGTCCCGAATGCCGGGATCGTCGTCGACCATCAGGATGCGTGCGCCGGGGCCGGCCATTTCAGTCTCTATTTCCATGGACGTACGGTTGCGCGGCCAGCGTAACGCCGCGATGTCGCTCTTGTAACCCAGGTTTCAGCCTGCTCATTCGCCCGCCAGAACTTGATCAGAGACGAACGGGTTTGTCCGTCGCTCCTGCCCGAAGCTGGACATCGGTCCGTGGCCGGGCACAAAGGTGACGTCATCGCCCAGCGGCCAAAGCTTTTGCGTGATCGCATTGATCAGGTCTTGGAAATTGCCGCGCGGAAAGTCGGTGCGCCCGATACTGCCCTGAAACAGCACATCGCCCACCTGAGCGAACCGGGCCTCACGGTTGAAGAACACCACGTGCCCTGGCGTGTGCCCTGGACAGTGGATCACCTCGAACATGGTCTCGCCCAGGGTGACGGTGTCTCCGTCCTGGAGCCAGCGATCCGGCATGAACGTCTGGGCTTCCGGCATGCCCCATTTTGCGCCGGACGCGGTGATCTCGTCGATCCAGAAGGCATCGTCACGATGCGGCCCCTCAATAGGAGCGCCGGTCAGCGCCTTGAGCGCCGCTGTGCCGCCCGCATGGTCGAGGTGGCCATGGGTGATCCAGATTTTTTCCAGGGTCAGCCCCTGTTCGACCAGCGCCGCCAGCAAACGCGGAACCTCGCCGCCGGGATCGATGATCGCGGCCTTCATCGTCTTGACGCACCAGACGATGGTGCAATTCTGCTGCAGCGGCGTGACCGGCGCGATCATCGCGCGGATCGGCAGGGTCGAAGGCGACGATGCGTTCATGATCGTTCGAGTTTCAGGCAGATTGTTGAAAGACACCCGCACGATGGCGGAACGATTGCCGGGCGCGTAACGGCCAGCTAGCATCATTTTAAGCCCGTCACGGGCAGAAACGACATGGGAACAGCCGTATGGCGAATGGAATTGGGCGCATCTTCCTGCGCAAGTCGGTCGGACAAATCCAGGCCGAGCATGAACAGGGGGAGCTGAAACGCTCACTCGGTGCGGTCAACCTCATCCTTCTGGGCATCGGCTGCATCATCGGCACCGGGATTTTCGTGCTGACGGGACGCGCTTCGGCCCAGTTCGCCGGTCCGGGGATCATGATCTCCTTCATCATCACCGGTACACTCTGTGCGTTTGTGGCGCTCTGTTATGCCGAACTGGCGGCGGCCTTGCCGGTCTCGGGTTCAGCCTATTCCTACACCTATGCCTCGATGGGCGAGGGTGCGGCCTGGGTTATGGGCCTGTTGCTGGTCCTCGAGTACGGCCTGGCCGCGTCCACTGTCTCGGTCGGTTGGTCCGGCTATTTCGTTAGCCTGATGCACGATTTTGGCGTCAACATACCGCCTGCTCTTCAGGCCGCGCCTGGGGTGCTGGTCAAGGACCACAACGGCGTAGTGATTGGCACTGGCGTGATGAACGTTCCCGCCTTTACGGTGATCGGCCTCGTGACCCTGTTGCTGATCCGTGGCGTCAACGAATCCGCAGCGGTGAACAATATCGTTGTGGCCATCAAGGTCACCGTGGTCATCGCCTTCATCGTCATCGGCTTCAAGTATGTCGACTTCGCCCAGTGGTCGCCGTTGATCCCCGCAGAAATCCCCGCGCGCCCCGAAGGCACGGACAACAGCACCTGGGCCCAGATCGGTCGCGCTCTAGGAGACGTTGTCACCGGAAACACCGACCACAAGTACGGAATCGGCGGGGTCATCCACGCAGCGGCGGTGATCTTCTTCGCCTATCTAGGATTCGAGGCCGTCTCCACCGCGGGGGCCGAAGCCAAGAACCCGGGCAAGGACATGCCGATCGGCATTCTGGGTGCCCTGACCATCTGCACCATCCTCTATATCCTGACCTGCGCCGTGTTGGTCGGCATCGTGCCCTACGCCCAGTTGGATGTGCCTGCCCCGATCGCGCTGGCCGCGGACCGGATGGGCCTACCCTGGTTTGCCTTCGTGGTGAAAGTTGGTGCCATCGCTGGCCTCTCCTCGGTGATGCTGGTGCTGCTCTACGGCCAGACGCGAGTGTTCTACACCATGGCCCGTGACGGCTTACTGCCCAGCGCCCTGGCGAAGGTTCACCCCAAGTTCCAGACCCCCTGGGTCAACACGATCATCGTCGGCATCCTAGCCATGTTGGCGGCGGGATTCCTGTCACTAGACGCCCTGTCTGACCTGTCGAATGTCGGCTCGCTGGCTGCCTTCGCCCTGGTCTGCATCACCGTCATCTATCTGCGCCGGACAGATCCCGGGTTGGCCCGCCCGTTCCGCACGCCCCTCTACCCGGTGGTGCCGATCCTAGGCGCCGTGATGTGCGCGGTGCTGCTGATGAGCCTGATGTCCACCGAGCACACCCGCAACTTCTTCCTGATCTATCTGGCAATTGGGGTCGTGGTCTATTTCCTTTATGGCATCCGATCGTCCAAGTTGGGTCGCGGCATCGTGGTCCCGGGTCACGAGGCGGCTCCCATGGAATTGCCTCACAAGGGTGACTAAGGTTGACGGGTGGCGGCTTCATGCTGCCGATCCATGAGGCGCTACCCGGGCTGAACGCGGCGTTGTCTACGGGCAACGCCGCTGTTCTTGTGGCCCCGCCCGGTGCGGGCAAGACGACGGTCGTACCTCTGGAACTGTTGGGACAGCCCTGGGTCGCCGGCGGAAAGATCCTGGTGCTGGAACCTCGGCGACTGGCCGCCCGTGCCGCCGCCGACCGGATGGCCGCTACCTTGGGCGAGCCGGTAGGCGGGACGGTGGGATTCCGGGT
>JAYTWT010000554.1:0-4292 GCA_043743295.1 Alphaproteobacteria bacterium
GGCGTTTCTGGAACAGGCCCTTGAGGCCACCCTTCGGGGCCGAGGCGGCGAGGTCGATCTCCAACCGCACGAGCGGCGCGAGAGCCGCTGCCTGCGCCAGATCAGGCTGGATCATGCTGTCCCGCAGTCTGGCGTCGTAGGCGGCCTGAAGGGCTGAGGCCATCCGCCCTACTTCATGGTCGGGATGACGAAGGCGCTATCCTCGACGGCCCCTTCAGGCCAGCGGGCGGTGATGGTCTTGACCTTGGTGTAGAAGCGCACGCCCTCCATGCCGTGCTGGTTGGCGTCGCCGAACGCCGAGCGCTTCCAGCCGCCGAAGGAGTGATAGGCCACAGGCACCGGGATCGGGACATTGATGCCCACCATGCCGACGTTGACCCGGGCCGCAAACTCGCGCGCCGCCCGGCCGTTGCGGGTGAAGATCGCCACGCCGTTGCCGTACTGGTGCGCTGACGGCAGGGCGATGGCTCCCTCGAAGGTCTCGGCGCGAACGATCTGCAGCACCGGGCCGAAGATCTCTTCCTGATAGGTCGTCATGGTCGGCTTCACCTGGTCGAACAGGCTGGGGCCGATGAAGAAGCCCTTTTCGAAACCTTGGAGGCTGAATCCGCGCCCGTCGACGACCAGTTCGGCTCCCTCGTCGACACCCATCTGGATATAGCCAGCGATCTTGTCGCGGTGGGCTTGGGTGACCACCGGGCCGTACTGAGCGGCGGCGTCGGTGGAGATTCCGACCTTGAGGGTCTCCAGTTCGGCCAGCACCTTCTCGCGCACCGCCTCGGCGGTCGCTTGGCCGACCGGGACCACCACCGGCAGTGCCATGCACCGCTCGCCCGCTGAGCCATAGGCCGCACCGATGATATCCTTCACCGCTTGGTCGAGGTCGGCGTCGGGCAGAATGATCCCGTGGTTCTTGGCCCCGCCCATGGCCTGCACGCGCTTGCCCGCCGCTGTGCCCCGCGAATAGACGTAGTGGGCGATGTCAGACGAGCCGACAAAGCTGACGGCACGGATCTCGGGGTGATCCAGGATCGCATCCACCGCAACCTTGTCACCGTGGATCACGTTCAGCACGCCCTCCGGCGCGCCGGCCTGCATCATCAACTCGGCCAGCTTGACCGGCAGGGTCGGGTCCTTCTCCGAAGGCTTCAGGACGAAGGTATTGCCCGTCGCGATGGCCACACCGAACATCCACATCGGGATCATGCCGGGGAAGTTGAACGGCGTGATGCCCGCCGCCACGCCCAACGGCTGCCTCATCGAGTAGACGTCAATGCCGGGCCCGGCACCTTCGGTATACTCGCCCTTCAGCAGGTGGGGCACGCCGCAGGCGAACTCGATGACCTCTAGGCCGCGCTGGATGTCGCCCTTGCTATCGGCGATGACCTTGCCGTGCTCGGAGGACAGGATCTCGGCCAGCGCGTCCATGTCGCGTTCGATCAGGCGCTTGAACTCGAACATCACTCGGGCGCGGCGCTGCGGGTTAGTCTGGGCCCAGCCGACCTGTGCCTTCAGGGCCGACTGAACGGCACGATCAACCTCGGTGGTCGTGGCCAACGCCACCCGCGCCTGAACCTCGCCGGTGTTGGGGTTGAACACCTCGCCATAGCGGCCCGACGTTCCCGTGACGGCGATGCCGTCGATGAAGTGTGTGATCTCGCGCATGTCGAGCTTCTTAAGGCGTGGCGACGAGCTAGCCTAGATGCCTCGCGTTGGCTCAACCTATGTGCTGTGAAACCCACAGATAAAGCGGGATACCCACGATGATGTTGAACGGGAACGTCACGCCCAGCGACAGCGGTAGGTAGACCCCAGCGTCTGCCTTGGGCAGGGCCAGGCTCATGGCAGCAGGGACCGCGATATAGGAGGCGCTGGCGGCCAGGATCGCCATCAAGGCGCGGTTCTCTGGCGGCACACCGAGGAGGGCGCAGAGGCCTAGGGCGATCAACATGCTGGTCAGCGGCATCACGATGCCGAACGCCGCCAGCGGCCATGTCAGGTTGTTGGCGTCCATCAACCGCCGCGCTGCGACCAAGCCCATCTCCAGCAGGAACAAGCAAAGCACGCCCTGGAACAGCGGATTGACGAACAGGTTGATCTTCTGAAGACCTTTGTCGCCGGTGATCGCCCCGATCACGAAGGCACCCAACAACAGCACCACGGTGCCGTTCAGCAGCACCTCGCGCACCATCTCGCCGCCGACGCCCTTGCGCTCGGCCATACCCGCCCGACCGGCCAGCAACAGGCCGGTTAGGATGGCTGGCGTCTCCATCAGGGCCACGACGGCGGCCATGTAGCCGTGGAACGCAACCCCTTGGGTCAGCAGATACTCTGAAGCCGCCGCAAAGGTGACCGCCGAAACCGAACCATAGTGCGCCGCCGTTGCCGCCCGCGTGGTCCGATCAAGTTTGCCGAAATACCGCAGGCCGTAGAACGCCAGGACCGGCAGCCCGAAGCTCAACAAAACGGCTGTGGCCGCGCTGGTCATGAAGCCGGAGGTAAACCCGGCATGGGCCGCTTCGACCCCACCTCGGAAGCCGATGCACAGCATCAGGTAGAGGGCCATCGTCTTGACCACCCCCTCCGGGATGGTGAGGTCCGATTTGGCAAACCCGGCGGCAATGCCCAGCACGAAGAACAGCACCGCCGGCTGCAGCAAGTTGCCCAGCGCGAGTGAAACGACATCCATAGTTATCCCCCCGGATTACGGCGCGAGCATCTAGGGCGAACAGAGCGATGCGGAAAATGCGTTTTTTGATCGACTATGATTAGTTTTGGCAATGATAAGCCGGAAGTGACTCGTGAACGATGTTCGACTATAGAGCTTCCGCTATGACCCGGTCCGTTCACCATTACAGCCATCCTCACCATCCGACCCTGGCGGGTCCGGACGGGATGCGCGCGGCCTAACGCGACCCCTTCCGAGCCCCGCCACTGCGGCCGGGGCTTGTGAATTGAACACCCCCCGTCCGTCGCCCTCTGTTCAACGAGAGACGACCGATGACCGAACTTGCGCCCCCAACCTTGAGCCGTGGGCCCGCAGCGGCTAAGCGCGCGGTCATGACCAGTGACGCCCCACGTCCCGAAGCTCGCACGCCGCGCGGCTTTATTGACCGCCGAGGGCGCGACGTGGCCGCCGAGCGTACCATCCTGGCCGCCGTCTCAGGTGTCTATGAGCGCTGGGGGTTCGAGGCCCTGGAGACCGGGGCCTTCGAATATGTCGATGCACTGGGCAAGTTTCTGCCTGACACCGACCGGCCCAACGAAGGGGTTTTTGCGCTCCAGGACGACGATGAGCAGTGGGTGGCCCTACGCTATGACCTGACTGCGCCGCTGGCCCGGTTTGCCGCCCAAAACTGGGAGACCCTGCCCAAGCCCTACCGGCGCTATGCTTTCGGGCCGGTGTGGCGAAATGAGAAGCCCGGGCCGGGACGCTATCGCGAATTCGTTCAGTGTGATGCAGACACGGTGGGTTCAGCGCGCCCGGAAGCCGACGCCGAGATCATCGCCATGGCGGTAGAGGGGCTGGAGGCCGCTGGACTGCCGGCGGGCTCGGCGGTGATCAAGATCAACAACCGCAAACTGCTCAACGGCCTGATGACAGCTGCCGGGGTTGAGAGCGAGGGCCAGAAACTGGCTGTATTGCGCGCTGTCGACAAGCTGGATCGGCTGGGTCCGGATGGCGTTAGGATGTTGCTGGGCGAAGGGCGCAAGGACGAGTCTGGTGATTTCACCAAAGGTGCCGGCCTGAATGCCCAGGCGGCGGAGCGGGTGCTGGCCTTCACGGCGGCGGGCGTCGGTGGGCGTGGCGATACGCTCTCGAAACTGTCCGAAGTGGTCGGAGGCTCGGCCGAGGGCGATGAGGGTTTGGCTGAGCTGGCCGCCATCGACGCGGCGCTGACCTCGCTGGGCGTGGGGCCGGACCGGGCTATGGTCGATCCTTCGGTGGTGCGAGGCCTTGAATACTACACCGGCGCGGTGTTCGAGGCCGAACTGCTGCTCTCTACCCTGGACGAGAAGGGCAAGCCGATGCGGTTCGGCTCCATCGGCGGGGGTGGTCGCTATGACGACCTCGTGGCACGATTTACTGGCGAGCGGACCCCGGCGACGGGCTTCTCGTTCGGCGTTTCGCGACTAGCATCGGCGCTCAAGGCGGCGGGCCGGGACCTGGCCAAGGCCTCGCGCGGGCCGGTCGTGGTAATCGCTTTCGACCAGACCCGGATGGCAGACTATTTTGCTGTGGCGCAGGAGGTCCGTGCGGCGGGCATCGCCGCCGAGGTCTATCTTGGCAC
>JAYTWT010000555.1:0-3124 GCA_043743295.1 Alphaproteobacteria bacterium
GCTAGAGACCGCTTCGACGTGAGCGCTGGCTGATGCCCGCAAAGTGCCCGATCTGCACCCGATCGTCGGAATTGGATTATCGCCCGTTCTGTTCGCGCCGCTGCGCCGATGTTGATCTCCAGCGGTGGCTGGTCGGGGCCTATGCTGTGCCTTTGATCGAGGATGAAGCCGCACCGGAGCGCGATTTCCAAGACGATTGAGGTCGCGAAAATGCCTAGTCGCGCCTCGGCTGGACTTCGCTCATAGGCTCTTCTATAGACGCGGCTCCCGCGCAGGCGGGCCTAGGCCTGGGTAGCTCAGTTGGTAGAGCAGCGGATTGAAAATCCGCGTGTCGGTGGTTCGAATCCGCCCCCAGGCACCACTTCTCCACTCCAACTTCAATTCGTTGCCAACCGCTGGCAAAGCTCGGTGCGCGGTTAGGGGCCCCGACAAGCAGGGGTCTCTGTCGTCGCCGCCACGACACCCCTTGTAGGACGGCTTCGGATTGAGCCCGGTGCTGCCATATCGGTCACCCGTGATCTTTGAGAGGCAGAGTTCTTGAGGGTTGTCGTTTGCTGCATCGCAGCATTATTTCGCTCGAAATGAACATAATCAGCGATCAGTTTGGCCATTCGGGGTGTGCAGCGCACAAACTCTGCGCAAACCGGGCAAAATGTCATGATCTCTGCATGAGACTGCCCCTTGACGCCTCGACATCGGGTTGCCATTGGGTCGAGGCCGCTTGTCTAACAAAGTGGTAAGACTTCGAAATTGCCCCATGGTGTTTTGGGTCCGCGCGAGTGGGCTGGAGACGCAGGAAAATTTAACCAGGGTGGAGACGCAATTGCGCGACGACCCTCCGGCTAACCGTTCTAGACCAACCAGGAACCGGCGACAGATGCTCGACAACAAACTGAAGATCACAATCTCCGCTCTCCTCGGCGCTGCTGCGTTGAGCTTGAGTGTCCCTGCGCTGGCTCAGAACGCCGCCGCGCCTGCTGCGCCCGCAGCTGAGGCCGCCGCTCCGGCACCTGAAGCCGCAGCACCTGCTGCGCCCGCCGCTGACGCGCCAGCCGACCCGCCCACCATGAAAAATGCTGGTAAGCTCAACGTCGGTACGATGTTTGCCGATGCGCAGCCTGTCGTGAAAATCATCATGATCGGCCTGGCTGTTGCTTCGGTTCTGAGCTGGGCACTTCTGATTACCAAAATCCTCGAGTTCCGCGCGTTGAACCGCGTCTCTGACGCCTTCGTGGAAAACTTCCGCGCGGCGAAGACGACGGCGGAGATGAGCCGGGCGGCCCTTTCGGAAGAGTTCGACGGCAACCCTCTGGCTGATATGGCCGCAGCGGCGGTGCAAGAAATCGAGCTCAGTCGTCAGGCGGGCCTGCACGTTTCCGGCGAACATCGCGAGACGACGTTGGATCGAGCCTCACATGCCGTTAGCGCGGTTCAAGCAGCACTGGCCCGCCGCCTTTCGGGTGGTATGCAGTACCTAGCTTCGGTCGGCTCAAACGGCCCGTTCATCGGTCTGTTTGGTACCGTCTACGGGATCATGAACTCGTTCATCGGGATCGCGAATACCAACACAACCAACCTCGCCGTCGTGGCCCCTGGCATCGCTGAGGCCCTTTTGGCGACCGGTCTGGGCCTGTTCGCCGCTATCCCCTCGGTGATTTTCTACAACTACTTCCAGACCAAGATCTCCACCTTTGGAGCGCGGTCTGAAGGGTTCGTAGCCGAGCTGATGAACACGCTCTCCCGGCAGCTCGACAAGGGAGTCTAAGCCAGATGGCCGCCAAACTCTCAGGAGGGGGCGGGAACCAGGAAGAGGCGATGGCCGAAATTAATGTCACGCCCTTCGTGGACGTGATGTTGGTCCTGCTGATCATCTTCATGGTGGCCGCACCGCTGGCGAGCGTGACTGTCAAGGTCCAGCTCCCCCCGGCGGTTGCGCCTCTCGGTACCGCCCCCCAGAAGCCGATCTATATCTCGCTGCAACCGAATGGTGGCCTGTTCATCCAGGACTTCCGAACGGATCTGCCGAGCCTGGGTGACGACTTGCGCAAGCAGCTCGGCACGACGCGTAATCCGACCAAGGAGCGCATCTACATCCGGGCGGACAAAGACGTGCTCTATGGTGATTTTATGGGCGTGATGAACATGTTGCAGGACAATGCGTTCTACAGTGTCGCCCTCGTCGGTGAAGATAAGTAAGGTGGTGACCCATGTCTGACGCGTCACACACTGAAGCCCTGACCCGGCACAATCCGTTCGACGATCCGGCGCCAAAATCGCGGCCTGGGTTCATAGCCGCCCTGGTTGTGGTGCTTCTCGTTCACGGCGCTCTTGGCGTCTATCTATGGAAGTCGCGGTTCGATCCGAAGTACAAGGAGTACTCGGACGAGGTTACGGATGTGGCCCTCATCAAGCCCGTTCCGCCACCGCCACCGCCACCGCCACCGCCGCCGCCGCCGAACACACCGCCGCCACCGCCGCCAAAGCTGCAGCCCAGGCCGCCGGTAGCGGTAGCGGACATGCCGTCGATCCCACCTCTGCCGGTTCCTCCGGTCGAGCGCCGGATGGAGGAGCCTCGTCCGCCTGCCGCTCCGCCGCCCGAACCGCCGCGTCCGTCGGTGATTAGCAATCCCGATTGGTTGCGTCGTCCGACCGGTGAAGATATTGCTCGATATTACCCTGATCGCGCCCAACGCATGTCAGCTGAAGGCAGAGCTTCACTCAGCTGTAAGGTGAGCGCGCGCGGTACACTGGAGGGTTGCTCTGTAACGGCCGAGGAACCCACGGATCTTGGGTTTGGCGATGCCGCTTTAAAGATGAGCAAGCTCTTCAAGATGCGTCCAATGTCCAAAGACGGCCAGCCCGTCGATGGCGGTACGGTCCGGATTCCATTGCGGTTCGTTCTGCCTAAGGAATAAGCCGAGTTCACCGTTTCGAACCTGCCCCGCCAGCGTGAGTTGGCGGGGTTTTTCTTTGTTCACCTACCTTCATCCCAGCATGATCCAGAAGCCTTGATCCCACCGCGCCACGCCGCTAGAACCTGCCGCTCGCGATGCCGCCTTAGCTCAGTTGGTTAGAGCGCTAGATTGTGGATCTAGAGGTCCTCGGTTCGAGACCGAGAGGTGGT
>JAYTWT010000556.1:0-1936 GCA_043743295.1 Alphaproteobacteria bacterium
ACCCGGAACTCCACCACGCGGTGCTTCGGTTCAACTTCGCCTTTGGCGAAATGGCCGCGCATCGCCTTGGACGTGTTCTTAGGCTTTTTGGCACCGGCACCGAGTTGAAGGGCGACGTAGCCGTCCTTCTCCTGCGTGCGGTGCGCGACGACCTGACAACCTTCGAGGCTGAGGACCGTGACAGGCACATGCGCGCCAGCTTCATCGAAGAAGCGTGCCATGCCCAGTTTCTTGGCGATTACGCCGGTACGCATCGGATCAATCCCCTTAGAGCTTGATCTCGACGTCCACGCCGGCAGAGAGGTCGAGCTTCATCAGCGCGTCCACAGTCTGCGGGGTGGGGTCGACGATATCGAGCACGCGCTTGTGCGTGCGGATTTCGAACTGTTCGCGCGACTTCTTGTCGATGTGCGGCGAACGGTTGACGGTGAATTTTTCAATACGCGTCGGCAGCGGGATCGGCCCGCGCACGGTCGCGCCGGTTCTCTTGGCCGTATTCACGATCTCGCGTGTGGAATGGTCCAGCACGCGGTGATCGAAGGCCTTGAGCCGAATGCGGATGTTCTGACGATCCATATCGCTCTTACGTTTCCTTACAGGCAAACCGCCCGCGTGATCTCGACCATTTCAAAGACCAGCCCGAACACCCCTTTGAGAGGGAGCTCGTACGCGAAAGTCCGCACAACGAATAAGACCGACGCGGAACCCCGCGAGGGCCAGTCCCGAAACGCTAGAAACTAGCACTGTCTCAGGTCGTTCTGCGGACCGCGTCTGCGTCCCCAATTACTTGGGAACACACAGCCGGTCCAACAGGAGGCGCGGTAATACCGATGCGACTCGCCGGCGTCAAGGCCGTACAGGTCACTTGATCATCCTGGGCAAAAATACGCAGATCAGTTGCCGATGCGGATGGAGCCGGAGCCCATGATGGAGCGGGAAATTTCACCGGTAACCGCGCCAACCTGAATATCCCCCGATCCTGCGATCCGGGCTTTGAGCGTATCTGCGGTCCCGGAGAATCGTACGTCGCCTGATCCGGCGACCGAGACTTTCATCTGGGTCGCGCGGCCGCCGCCGATCGCCACGTCGCCTGAGCCAGCCATCTTGACTTCCAAAGGTCCGGACGCGGCGCCGATGTTGCTGGAGCCGGAGCCGGCAATGGTAATGTCCAGCCCGCTTTTGACGTTGGCTGCCGAAAGGTCTCCTGAGCCAGCGACCCGTAGCCTGAGGCTGCCGACAGAGCCCAGCCTGCTGTCACCAGACCCGGCTTGGGTGACCCTCGCCTCGCCTTCAACGTTCGCCACCGCCCAGTCGCCGCATCCGGCGTTAATGAGGCTAAAGCGGTCAGATCGACCGACCACGCCAAAGACGGCACCGGACGCCTCGACCCGGGCGTCGCGCGGCGTGTGGACCACAACCTGCGGCATCTCGTTCCAGCTGATACTGCCTTGGCCGCGAACGTCGACGGACGCGCGCTCGCCGGCGCCACGGCAGCTATGGATCCGGCGTTCAAGCTTGCCGTCGATGATGGTCCGGTCGCCTTGAGTCCGAATGATCAGCGGTAAGCCGGCATTTGGTCGAACAATCTCGACCTTAATATCGCTGCGCCGCTCGGGAATGATCGTCACGCGCGCAACGCTGTTGCGAAGCTCGATCGTCGCAGCCTCTCCGGCGCCGGCCAGCGACAGCGAGGCAGTAGCGGAAGCGATCAGGATCAAAGCGCGCATGCGGGTCTCGGTTTGGGTTTGATTGGACCACGCTAGGCCGCAGCGCGGCTACAGACAGCTTAATTCGCGGTCATGACAGAGAGTTCATGCGCACCAAAGAAAGGCCGCCTGGGTTGCCCCGGGCGGCCTGTTGTCTTGGTCGTCCCGCCCCTTTCGGGGTTGGACTATTTGATGATCTTGGCCACCACACCAGCACCGACCGTGCGGCC
>JAYTWT010000557.1:0-1869 GCA_043743295.1 Alphaproteobacteria bacterium
TTGATCGGCGCAGGTAACATCGGCGGCATTGTCGCTGACCGAGCGCTGGGCCTGAAGATGAAGGTTGTGGCCTATGATCCCTTCCTGTCGCCTGAGCGCGCCGTGGAGATGGGCGTTGAAAAGGTTGAACTTGACGACCTGTTGGCCCGCGCCGACTTCATCACCCTTCACACGCCCTTGACGGACAAGACCCGCAACATCTTGTCCGCCGAGAATCTAGCCAAGGCCAAGAAGGGTGTGAGGATCGTCAACTGCGCTCGGGGCGGTTTGGTCGACGAGGCGGCCTTGCGCGCCGGGCTCGAAAGCGGCCACATCGGCGGTGCGGGGTTCGACGTCTTCGTGTCGGAACCCGCGAAGGAGAACGTGTTGTTCGGGGCTCCTAATTTTGTGGCGACGCCGCACTTGGGTGCCTCGACCAATGAAGCTCAGGAAAACGTCGCGCTACAGGTTGCCGAGCAGATCAGCGACTATCTGCTGACGGGTGCCGTCACCAACGCCCTCAACAGCCCGTCCGTGACGGCAGAGGAAGCGCCGCGCCTAAAGCCTTTCGTTGCCTTGGCCGAAAAGCTGGGCGATCTAGCGGGTCAGATGGTCGATTTCGGGGTCAAAGCGGTCGACATCGCCTTTGAGGGCGAGGTCTCCAAACTCAACACTAAGCCGCTCAGCGCCGCTGCCCTGGCGGGGGTCCTTCGGCCGATGCTGGCCGAGATCAATATGGTCTCGGCACCGGCGGTGGCTAAGGAGCGCGGTATCGTCTTCTTGGAAAGCCGTCAGGAAGAAACGCCGATCTACGACAGCCTGATGCGGATCACCATCACCACCGAGAAGGGCAAGCGCTCGTTCGCGGGTACGATACAGGCCGGTACGCCCCGCGTTGTTGAGGTCAAGGGTATGGACCTGGACGCTCCGTTCGCGCCGCGGATGCTGTATGTGAACAATCTGGACAAGCCGGGATTCATCGGCGCCTTGGGCGGCCTCTTGGGTGAAGCGGGAGTCAACATCGCGACTTTCAACCTGGGTCGGATCGACGCTGGGGACGACGCCATCGCCCTGGTCGGTGTCGACCAAGAGCCGGACGCCAAGCTGCTGGCCCGCATCCAGGCCCTGCCGCACGTCAAGGAAGCCCGCGTTTTGAAGTTCTGATGCCGTAACTTGGCATGGCGTTTGCGCCACGAGTCTCATCCGGGATGCATCCCGCCCAGAATGAGACCCGTAGAGACGCCATGACCAAGTTCCGCACGATCCTCGCCGTGACCGCCGCGATCCTGGCCGTAGCCCCGTCGGCTGGCGCAGCCGACCTGCTGACCAATGGCAATTTCGAGGCGGGCAACACCGGCTTCTACTCCGACTATCGCTACAGCCCTGGGGACTACTGGCCCGAGGGCGTCTATGGCGTCGACACCAATCCGCATAGTGGCCACGGCCTCTTTAGCTCGTTTGGAGACCATACCTACGGCGAGGGCCTGATGATGGTTGTGAACGGCACTAGCGCCGAGAATGCCGTCGTCTGGGGTCAAGGCGGCCTCAGCGTTGCGCAGAACACCGACTACACCTTCTCGTTCTGGCTGGGCTCGGCCCACCCGGCCTCTCCGGCCATCCTGGCACCGCGCATCAACGGCGTCTGGCAGGCACCCGAGGCGCATGCGACCAGCGACACCCCTGGCTGGACCCAATTCTCCTACGTGTGGAACTCTGGTGCCAACACCTCGGCGATGGTCGAACTGATCAACCGCAACCTCGAGCCGTCGGGTAACGACTTCGTTCTGGATGACCTGAGCTTCAGCGGGGCTGCAGTACCTGAGCCCGCCACATGGGCGATGATGATCACCGGCTTCGGCGCGGCGGGTGCCATGATACGTCGCCGCCGGG
>JAYTWT010000558.1:0-2071 GCA_043743295.1 Alphaproteobacteria bacterium
ACCTGAAGATCTGGCATTTGGCGAGGAAGTCCGCGCCTTTATCGCTGAGGCCTATGACGATGAGATGCGGGCCAAGCTGGGCCAATCCAAGAACCATCATCTGGACAAGGCTAGCCAGGTTCGGTGGCTGAAGAAGCTAGGTGAAAAGGGCTGGATCGCGCCGGATTGGCCGATCGAGCACGGCGGCACGGGCTGGAGCCTGGGCAAGAAATACGTGTTCGACATGGAGATGGCGCTGGCTGGTGCGCCCTCGACCTCCAACATGGGCTTGCGCATGTGCGCGCCGGTCGTGATGGCGTTCGGCACGCCGGAGCAAAAGGCCCAGCATCTGCCCAAGATCCTCTCGACCGACGTCTGGTGGTGCCAAGGTTATTCTGAGCCGGGCTCAGGATCAGACCTGGCCTCACTGGCGCTGAAGGCTGAGCTGGACGGCGACCACTATGTTCTGAACGGCTCGAAGACCTGGACCACGCTGGCGCAATGGGCCGACTGGATGTTCTGCCTCGTGCGGACCAGCCAGGAGGACATCCGCCAGAAGGGTATCAGCTTCCTGCTGATCGACATGAAAACGCCCGGCATCACCATCCGGCCGATCCCGACCCTGGACGGGCCTGCCGAGGGCGAGCAGGAGATCAACGAGACCTTCTTCGACAATGTCCGCGTGCCGGTGACCAACCGGATCGGCAAGGAAGGCGAGGGCTGGACCTACGCCAAATACCTTCTGCAGTTCGAGCGCGGCAATGCCTACGCGCCGGGCCTGTCCGACCAGATGAAGAAGGTGAAAAAGATCGCCAACCTGGAGCGGTCGGACGGCGGCGGCGCGATGATCAGCGACCCTGACTTCCGCCGCAAGCTGAGCGAAGTTGAGATCAAGGTCGAGGCGTTGAATGCCACTGAGCTGCGGATCTTCGCAGGTCGCGGCAACGGCGACGCGATGGGCGCGGTCTCGTCCATGCTGAAGCTGGAAGGCAGCCAAATGCAACAGGCGATCACCGAACTCGCGCTAGAGGCGGTCGGCGTCTACGCCCAGCCCTTCGTGCGCGACACCTGGGATATGCTGAAGCCGGGCGGCAATACCTTCCGCGCAGGCCCGGACTATGCGGCCACGGTGGCGCCGCACTACTTCAACTACCGCAAGACCTCGATCTATGCCGGGTCGAACGAGATCCAACACAACATCATGGCCAAGATGGTGCTGGGGCTTTAGCCCACGATATTGGCACTACTGATGTCGGCCAGGGTTCGCCCGACCAGAACAATCGCGTCGTCGGCGGCACCGTTGTTGTTGGCGGTGTCGACGAACAGGACCACGTCGGCGCCCACCTGAACGGCCACGAAGTTGATCGATCCGGCGGCGATCAATCCGCTGGCTGCGGCTAGCGCGTCGTCGTAGGTGGCCGCCGTGATCTCGGTGTAGTTGGCACTGCCAATCGCCGCGCCCAGGCCGAACGACAGCGCATCGCCGGTTTCCCAGTCGAGGATTTGATCGACCGCGCCGATGATCACCCCGGCGTCGCCCGCCGCGAAGGTGAAGAGGTCTGCGCCCGACCCGCCGGACACCCGATCAAGACCTGCGCCGCCGATGATCGTGTCCGCGCCCGCGCCGCCGGATAGGCTATCGAGGCCCGCGCCGCCTTGCACGAGGTCGTTAGCCCCGCCGCCGTCGGCGGTGTCGTTGCCCGACCCGCCATCAAGGGTGTCGGCACCCTCGCCGCCGCTCATCAGATCATTGTCCGCGCCGCCTGAGAGGCTGTCATTCCCGTCGCCGCCTGCGAGCGTGTCGTTGCCCGCCGCCGCATCAAGCGTGTCATTGCCGAGGTCGCCGGTCAGCGCGTCCTGATCCGCGCCGCCGGTCACCAGGTCGTTGCCCGCCCCGCCATCGATCACGTCGGAACCGCCCGCCGCATTGGTGATGGTGTCGTTGCCATCGCCGCCGGAAACGGTGTCGCGTCCTTCTCCGGAAGCAATGTTGTCGTCGCCCAGCCCGCCGGAGATGTTGTCCGCGCCGCCGAGGCCCGAGAGGCTGTCATTGCCGTCATCACCGGTGATCACGTCACCCGACGCGGCGTCA
>JAYTWT010000559.1:0-12629 GCA_043743295.1 Alphaproteobacteria bacterium
ATCACCGTTTGGGCGTGGGCAAGCACGGCGGCGGCGGCCTCCTGAGCGTAGCCCTTCCCCCAGGCGCGCTCGACCAATGCATAGCCAACATCGGGCATATCCAGACCCTCGCGGCGGACCAGTCCGGCCAGGGCCACGGGCGCGCCGCCATCGCGCTCCAGCGCCAGCCACATGCCGAAGCCATGGGTCCGGTAGCTGCCGATTACCCGGTCTTCGATATAGACCCGCGCCTCATCCTCAGTCCGCACGCCCCGGTCGCCGATGTTCTGGATGAACCCATCTGAATTCAGCAGTTCTAGCACGAAACCCGCGTCGTCAGCCGTCACTTCCCGCAGGATCAGACGATCCGTCTCAAGTACGATCACAAAGCGTCCCCGGCTCGCAAAGATGAAACGCCATCTTAACGCGGCGCGCGCAATTTGCCCGCCGAAACAGCGTTAATCCGGGTGAACCATGGCGGCGGGCGAACGGCCGATCATCATAAAGAAGATCAAGAAGGGCGGCGGTGGGGGACACCACGGCGGCGCCTGGAAGGTGGCCTATGCAGATTTCGTGACCGCGATGATGGCCTTCTTCCTTTTGATGTGGCTGATCAACACCACCTCGCCGGAACAGAAACGCGGTGTCGCCGACTATTTCGCACCGGCCAGCGTGTCAGAGACGACCTCGGGGGCCGGCGGCATCTTGGGCGGATCGGCCTTGGGCAGCGACGGCTCCAAAAGCGCCGGGTCCAGCGACGTTATCGAAGAGTTGGCGCCCTCCTCGCGCAACCCCAATGACGGCAACAGCAAAGAGGGCGGCACGGCGGCCAGCACCGCCGAAACCGACGCCCAGGCCGAGCAAAAGAAAGAGGAAGCCGCCTTCGCCTCTGCAGCACAATCGCTGCGTCAGGCGCTGCAGGACATGCCGGAGTTGGCGGAACTGTCCAAGAATATCATCATCGACGAGACGCCCGAGGGTCTTCGCATCCAACTGGTCGACCAGGAGGGCCGCTCGATGTTCAACCCTGCGGCCACGGCACCGAACGACCGGGCCAAGCTGTTGCTGCGGGCAATCTCCAAAATCATCAACCAATTGCCTAACAGGATCAGCCTCTACGGCCACACCAGCGCCACCGCGGGCGGCGCTCGCTCTGAGGGCGACTGGCAACTTTCCGCGGGCCGGGCCGACGCCTCGCGCAAAGTATTACAGGGCGCGGGCGTTGATCCGGATCGGGTCTACCAAGTCTCCGGCAAGGCTAGCTCTGAGCCGCTATATCCTGATGACCCGACCCTGGCAGGCAACCGGCGTATCGCTATTGTGCTGCTTCGCGAAGCGCCCGTGCTGCCGCCGAACCCGACGCTGTAGCCGAGGCTTGCGCAGATGCGCCGCATGACGCCTAATCGGGAACGATTTATGGTTTCGAAAGCGACCCCGGCACCGTGACGCAACACTTCCCAGGCCGACAGCTCAGGTTCTTCCTGACCGCGCCGTCGCCCTGCCCCTATTTGCCGGATCGGTATGAGCGCAAGGTGTTCGCGCACCTGCCGCTGTCGGACGGTGCCTCGGTGAACGACGGCCTAACCCAGGTAGGCTTTCGCCGCTCGCAGAACATCGCCTATCGCCCGGCGTGTGAGGCCTGCTCGGCCTGCGTCTCCGCGCGGGTGCCAATTGCCGACTATGCGTTCTCGCGCTCCGAGCGGAAGACCCTGGCCCGTAACGAAGATGTCGAACGCCACCTGGTCGCCGCCGAGGCCACCATCGAACAGTTCGACCTGCTCCGTCGCTATTTGCTCGTCCGCCACGCCGACGGCGGCATGGCCGAGATGACCTGGCCCGACTACGTGGCGATGGTCGAGGATACGGCTGTCCGCACCCACATCATCGAATACCGCCTTCGTAGCCAAGACACCGGCCCCGGCGACCTGATCGCTTGCGCCCTGGTCGACATGATGAGCGACGGCCTCTCGCTGGTGTACAGCTACTACGACCCCACGGAGAGACGGCGCAGCCTGGGCTCGTTCATGATCCTGGACCACATCGTCCAGGCGAGCTTGACCACGCTGCCCTACGTCTACCTAGGCTACTGGGTCCGGGGCTCGGACAAGATGGACTACAAGGTCCGCTTCTCGCCCATCGAACTGCTGAAGCCGGACGGCTGGATGCTGGCGGCGGCGCGGGAATTGACAGCGCCTTAGAGCCCCGATGGCCCGCCAGCAACGCCTAGACTTGGCCCGGGAGGGTGCGCCGTCCTTCGACACCTTTGTGGTGGGTGGCTCCAACACCTTAGCGGCGCAGGCCGTTGCGGGATGGTGCGGCGGTACGCTGGCTTTGGTCGGACCTGCGGGGTCAGGCAAGAGCCATCTGGCGCAGGCCTGGGCGGATCGGAATGGCGCGGCGGCGTTTACGCCCGATCATGCGTTCGTCGGCGGAACTCCGGTCTTACTGGAAGACGCAGACAGCGGCGTACCGGATGAGGCGCTGTTTCACCTGATCAACCTCGCCGCGCGCGATGGGGGCGGGCTGCTATTGACGGCGCGAAGCCTACCGGCGACCTGGCCCACCACCCTGCCCGACCTACGCTCAAGGCTGAACGCGCTGCCGTTGGTTGAGATCGGGCCGCCGGACGACGCTGTGCTGGAGGGCGTGCTGCGGCAGTTTTTCCAGCGCCGCAATATTCGCCCGCCGGAGGAGGTCTACGGCTACCTATTGGCCCGGATGGGCCGCTCGATTCCCGACGCCGCCGAGATCGTGCGGCGGCTGGATGAGGCCGGCGATGCAGGCTTTAAACCTGTGACCCGCGTCCTGGCCCGGCAGATCTTGGAGCAGAACCAGGAGTTGGATCTTTAGGGTTTTCGGCTGAAGTTATATTCCTCCTCGCCCCCGGCGAAGCCGAGGGGGGGCGAGGAGGTGCGTTGCATCGGTTCCGACACGCGCCGTCGCGGCAAGTGATTTGGCCGATTTACCAAGGCCTGGATGTACCCAGTCCGGTGCGATCTCGGCCAGAGGACCCATCACGAAGCGCCGCTCATGCGCGCGTGGGTGCGGCAGGGTGAGGCCGGGCTGCTCAATCTGGGTGCGGCCATGGGCGATTAGGTCCAGGTCTAAGGTGCGGGGGGCGTTGGGCGTGGTACGGGTGCGGCCCAGATCGGCTTCGAGGCGGATCAGCGTGGCCAGTACCTCATCGGGCGACGCCTCGGTTCCCACGATGACGACGGCGTTGCGATAGGCGGGTTGGGTAGAGTCGGGCCAAGCGGCGGATTGCCACCAGGCGGATCGCGCCAGGATCGGCAGGCCCGCATCGGCAAACCGCGCCAGAGCGTTCTCGAGCAGGTCTTCGACGGTTCGGAACGGCCCCCGCAGATTGCCGCCGACAGCGACGATGACCGCGCGGTTCAGATCGGCTATGCCCGCCACAATGATCCCCTCGTCCGCGCCCGGCCTGCCTACACCGCTGCGCGTTGCCGCAGAAGCCCCGGCGGACTGTCAGCTTTGCCCGCGTTTGGTAGCCTATCGTGAGGCGAACCGGCGCTCGATCCCTGGCGGCTTCAACGGCGCGGTGGCTTCGTTCGGCGATCCTGAAGCGCGCCTAGTCGTTGTGGGTCTGGCCCCGGGGCGAATGGGTGCAAACCGAACGGGGCGCCCGTTCACCGGCGACGGCGCAGGGACGCTGCTCTACGCGACACTGCTGAAGACCGGCTTTGCGCGTGGAACCTATCGAGCGTCACCTGACGATGGCCTGACGATGCACGACTGCATGATCACCAACGCCGTGCGCTGCGCGCCGCCGGGTAACAAACCAGAGACGTCCGAGGAAGCCGCGTGCCGCCCCTTCCTGACGGTCCGGCTGGCAGCCCTGCCTCGCCTGAAGGTGATCGTGACCCTCGGCGATGTCTCGCGGCGCAATGTGCTGAAGGCGCTGGGCCTCAAAGCCTCGGCCGGCGTACCGGGCCACGGCACCGAGTTTCGCGCCGGGCCCTATGTGGTGCTGAACAGCTATCACTGCTCTCGTCTGAACACGAATACGGGTAGGCTGACGCCTGCGATGTTCGAGGCGGTGTTCGAGCGCGCCCGCGCCCTGATTGAGACTTAAGTGGAGAGTCCGTGTTGAACCCCCTTGGCCTTGCGCTTGCCGCAACCCTGATTACGTCACCCGCTCTGGCTGCGCCAAAGCCGGACTCAGCGTTGCACGAGCAAACGCTGGAAATCCTCAAGCGCGGCATCGCCTTTCCGACCGTCGCCGGGCGCGGACAGACCACGGCCTATGCCACTTATCTGAAGGGGCTGCTGGCCAGCGCGGGTTATCAGGACAGCGAAATCACCATCACGCCGATGGAAGGGACGGCCTATCTGGTCGCTCGCTACCCGGGGACCGATCCTAAGAAGAAGCCCATCGTGATCTCGGCCCACATGGATGTGGTCGAGGCCAATCCGGCCGACTGGACGCGCGACCCGTTCACGCCCGTCATCGAGGGTGGCTACATCTATGGACGCGGGGCTACCGACAACAAGTTTGAGCTGTCGGTAGTCGTCGCCACCCTGGCCAAGTTACGACGCGAAGGGTGGAAGCCGGGCCGCGATGTGGTCCTGGCGCTGAGTGGCGACGAAGAGACGCTGATGCACACGACGGCGCGCTTGGCTCAGGAGTTCAAGACCGCCGAGATCGTGCTGAACGCCGACGGTGGTGGCGGCCTTCTGAGCGCGGACGGCAAGGCGGTGACCTACAGTCTGCAGGGGGCCGAGAAGACCTATGCCGACTTCGAGATCGTGATTACCGACCCGGGTGGACACTCCAGTCGCCCGACCCCGACCAACGCCATATACCGACTGGCCAAGGCGCTGGATGAAGTGGCGGCCTACCGCTTCCCGGCTATGCAGAACGAGATCACCAAGGGCATGCTGCTAGCCGCTGCGCCGCAGACGCCCGGGCCTCTGGGCGCGGCGATGACGCGGTTCGCCGCCGATCCGACGGACACTGCCGCCGCCGATACCTTGTCGGCTGATCTGGGCTACAACGGCCTGCTGCGGACAACGTGCGTCGCCACCATGCTGAGCGGCGGGCACGCCACCAACGCCCTGCCCCAGCGCGCGACAGCGAACATCAACTGCCGGATCTTCCCCGGTACACCCTCGGAGAGCGTGCGTCAGACCTTGGTCAAAGTAATCAATGATCCCAGCGCAACAGTGACGCGGCAAGATGACGGGTCCATCGACAGTCCGGCCTCGCCGCTGCGGCCGGACGTAATGCGCGCGGTGACCAAGAGTGTGCAATCCCGCCATCCGGGCCTGGCCGTCGTGCCCGCGCAGATTTCCGGGGCGACTGACAGTATGCACTTCCGCGCGGCCGGCATCCCCAGTTTCGGCGTCTCGGGTATGTTCACCAAGTCAGGAGAGTCGTTCGCCCATGGCCTGAACGAGAAAGCACCTCTAGCGGCGATAGACGGCAGCTTGGCGCATTGGGACATGATCCTGCGGGAATTGTCTAAGTAGTCCCCGAAAGATCAGGCTGCGGCGACATGGCCCTCGTCGTCCAGGCTGTCGAACGTCGGATCGATCGCCTGGATCACGGCGGCCAGCAGGACGCGGGCGTCGATGGGCTTGGCGATATGGCCCGTCATGCCGGCATCGCGGCAAGCTTCGCGGTGGGCATCCATCACGTTAGCCGTCAGCGCCAGCACGGGAATCCGCGCATTCACCCCGCCACCGGCCCGAAGCCTGCGCGTGGCCTCTAGGCCGTCCATGACCGGCATCTGCATGTCCATCAAGACCAGATCGAATGGCGCGACGGCGAGCGCGTCCAGGGCCTGCTGGCCGTCATCTACGATGGTGACGTCCGCGCCGATCGGCTGGAGGAACATCTCAATGATCCGCTGGTTGGAAAGATTGTCCTCCGCCACCAGAATGCGCGCCGAAGGAAGGAGATCGTCGTTCGGGTCCGCCGCACTGGCTAAGGCGGGGACAATGGCGTGGCCCAGGCCGCATTTGATCTTCAACGTGAACCTGGATCCTGCGCCCAGTTCAGACTGCACGGAGATATCCCCGCCCATCATGTTGGCCAGCTTTTGGCTGATCGAAAGACCAAGCCCCGTCCCACCGAACCGGCGCGTTATTGAACTGTCCGCCTGACGGAAAGCTCCGAAAAGCTCGGCTTGCGTTTCCCGTGTCATGCCCATGCCCGTGTCGACGACCGAGATCGTGAGATCAACGCTGTCGCCGTCGACCGGGCTGGCTCCGACCTGGAGCGCGACGGCACCGGATTCCGTGAATTTCAGGGCATTGGAGATCAAGTTAAAGATGATTTGGCCGCACCGGCTGGCATCCAAGACGAGATACTGCGGGGTGCCGGGCGAAATCTCCAGCCGAAGATCCAGCCCCTTGTCTTCGGCGCGCGGGCGCCAAAGGGCAGAGCAGCGACGGACAAAGTCATGCAGATCAACGTTGGCCGGATCGATATCCAGCTTACCCGCCTCGATCTTAGCTAGGTCCAGTACATCGTTCAGGACATGCATCAACACCGCGCCGCCGTCGGTTAGCATGGTCACCAGGGAGGTCTGCTCTGCACTAAGGCCGGTCCGGGACAGCAGATTTGCCGAACCCAGAACCGCATTCATCGGCGTGCGCAATTCGTGGCTCATGGCGGCCAGAAAATCGGTCTTGGCCTGGCTGGCCGCTTCGGCCCGGTTCCGCTCGGCATCGATGGCCTGCAAGGCGCGCTGCTGGCCCATCCAAAGCACCAGCAGATAGGCGACCAGCAGCACGGCGCAGGCGGAAGCGGCAAGACCCTCAGGCAGGCGGGCTGTTCCCAATACGAACGGCGGCACGAACACCAAGTAACCGACCAGCGGTGCCGCGCTGGCAAGAAACAAGCGCTTTGCGCCCAGCGACGAAACCACCAACTGAAGCAGCAGGCCACAGAGCAGCATGGTCGCCGCCGCAATGCCGAGGTCACCGGCTTTGGTCCAAAGGTGCCATGTCGGAAACCCCGCCACGGCGTAGGTCAGGAAAGACAGTCCGTAGAGGACCCGGCGACGCCGCGCCGTGTCAGCGGCCCCCACCGCAAGCATGCCGATTTGGATCGCCGCGTAGGTGCTCCACCAGGCGAACGCGAGATCCCAATCCGAGAAGGTCCAAAGCATCTCGGCGACGGCCGCCATGATTGCGATACGGATCAGGATGGAACGGCTACGCAACGCCGCAGCGGCGCTGACGTCGACGTGCGCGCTTTTGGACGTCATATTGGGGCACTCTGGGTTGAGCTCACACCTCAACACATCCGCTATTTCCGTTAAGGTTGAGTTTCGACCGACTAGGCGCGGGTCCAATAGCGATACCGCCACGCCTGCACGAAACTCGCCTTTCTATAGAGCGAGCGGGCGTCGTTGTCGGCTTCGACCTGCAGGAAGGCGCGCGTAATCCCGCGAGCTTCAGCGGCCCGTCCGAGCGCCGCCAGCACCTGACTGGCCAACCCTCGACCTCGGCACGCTGCATCCGTGCGCATGCCGTGGATGCCGAGCCAGCCGTGGCCAAAGGTGCCGACGCCGACAGCCACGGTGCGACCGCTCTCCCGTACCCGTCCGTAGACCGCGTCTGGCGAGCGGGTCAGCGCCGCGACGCGGCTGACTCCGTCGATGCGATCAAAGCCAGGGCCGACAAAAACGTCACCCCAGTCGTCGTCGGGCGAATCCATGATCTCGCCTGGGGTATCGCGCAGCGCGGCCACACGAGCCACGTCGCCGACCTTGACGAGGGTGGACTTGCCTTCGAGGTAACCGCGCTTGATCATCAGTTCGCGGACACTGAGAAGTCCCTCTGCTTCGGCAACACGGAAAGCGGGTTTCAGACCTGTAGACCAATAGGCCGCCTCAATCAGATCGATGGCCGACGTATCCAGATCATGGCGCAGCGGCACCGCGCTCTTGGCCCGTTGGATCGCACTGTCGCTCAGAGGGACCAGCCAGCCGCCGATCTCCTGGATATCGGCCGGTGCCACGCCTTCGACTGTGGCTCGCTCCAGGCTCTCGATGTCGAACGGGTGCAAGCTACCCCCGCTCCTTCATGATCCGGGCCTTGTCGCGTTGCCAGTCGCGGGCGGCGGTGGTCTCGCGCTTGTCGTGCTCTTTCTTGCCCTTGGCGATGGAGAGTTCCAGCTTCGCCATGCCCTTGTCATTCCAATAGAGCTTGGTCGGGATGATCGTGCGGCCTTCGCGCTGAACCGAGCCGATCAGCTTGTCGATCTGTTTGCGCTTGAGCAGCAGCTTTCGGTGACGGCGCGGCTCGTGATTGAAGTGTGGTCCGGCTTGGGCGTAGGGCGGGATGTCGGCGTTGACGAGCATGATCTCGGTGCCCTCCACCGCCGCATAGCTTTCGGCGATGTTGGCGCGGCCGTTGCGCAGAGATTTCACTTCCGAGCCGGTCAGGGCGATCCCAGCCTCAAACGTCTCCTCAAGGAAGTAGTCGAACCGTGCGCGGCGATTCTCGGCGATGAGTTTGCGCGGAGCCTGGGGCGCGACCATCAGATCAAGCCTGCATCCCGCATGGCGGCCAGAACTTCAGTCCGGGCAGCGTCCGAACAGGGCGTGATCGGCAGGCGGGTGTCTTCAGCGCAGAGTCCGAGATGGGCCAGAGCGAACTTGGTCGGTGCTGGCGAGGCGTCGGCGAACAAGGCTTTGTGCAAACGGATCAAGCGATCCTGCCCCGCTAAGGCCTCGGCCCAACGACCGGCCATGATGTGGTTGTAAAACTGCGCCACCAGTTCGGGGGCAACATTGCAAGTCACTGAGATGCAGCCGTGGCCCCCATGGGCCATATAACCCAGTCCCTGGTCGTCATTCCCGCCGAGCATGACCCAGTCTTCACCGCATTGCAGTCGCTGTAAGCTGGCCCGCCCGAAGTCGCCGGTGGCATCCTTGATCCCGACGATGTTGGGGAGCTTAGCCAGTCGCGCCAGAATCTCGTTGGAGATGTCGGTCACCGTTCGTGACGGCACGTTGTAGGTAATGATCGGCAACTGCACAGCGTCGTTGATAGCCTTGTAGTGCGCGTAGAGCCCTTCCTGGCTTGGTCGGTTGTAGTAGGGCGCAACGACCAAGGCTGCGTCGGCACCGACTGTCTTGGCATGACGTACCAATTCGATCGCTTCAGCCGTGGAATTCGAGCCGGCCCCCGCGATGACCGGCACTCGGCCGCGCGCGGTCTGAATGCACAGATCCACTACGCGACGATGTTCGTCGTGGCTCAGCGTCGAGGCTTCGCCGGTCGTACCCACTGGGACAAGGCCGTGCACCCCGCCTTCAATTTGCCGCTCAACGAGAGCCACAAAGGCTTTCTCATCGACAGCACCATCGCGGAACGGGGTCACGAGCGCGGGCATCACGCCGCAAAATAGGGGATCAGACATGGAGATAAGCAAATCACCGTGAAGATGCCGCTTGGTGAGGCGACGTTTAGATTTGGAGCGACAATATGACGGCGAGGCCATAGCCCGCAACGCTGATTCACGTCAGCGCTGAGTCGATAGGAACCGAAGGGAGATCGTTTGGACCGCCGGATGCGCAACGCCCTGATGATCTGTTGCTGTCTGGTGATCGCAACGACGGTGGCGCGCGCCCAGTCGGTGGACCCCATCGGAGACCTGCTGGCTCTTGGACCGCAGAACGACGCCAGCGTCAGCGAAGCCACGACGCGGCAGACCGTGACCAATTCCTTGAGCAGCACGGAGCGCAGTCTCTTTACCCAAGGCCTGGCGGCGGCGCGGCGCGGTGACCTCGCTGGTGCACGCAGTGCGATCAACCGCCTTTCGGACCGCGTGGCGCGCAAGACCGTCACCTGGGCCTTGGTCGATGCCAATTCGGGATCGCTGAATTTCTCAGAGCTGGACGCCGCGCGGCGCGATCTGGAGGGGTTTCCCAGGAGCGCCAAACGTCAAATCGCGGCGGAGCGCCTCTTGGAGACCGCTGGCAAGTCACCGGCGGATGTCGTCGAATGGTTCGCTGGCCAAGCCCCAGCCTCAGCTCAAGGCGCGGTGGCGCTGGGCTCGGCATATCGTGCCCTCGGACGCGAGGCCGAAGCGCGCGACCTGATCCAGGATTGGTGGCGAAATCGCAGTTTCGAGGCCGACGCCCAGCGCGCCATACTGGCGAGATTTTCGGATTTCCTGACGCTTGAGGATCATACACGACGGGCGGACACCCTGCTCTACGGCGCGCAAGGGCCGGCCGCGCGCGAAATGATCGCTCTGTTGCCGCCAGATCAGCAGCCCGCAGCGCTGGCTCGGATCGCACTCAGGACCGACAGCCGGGGTGCCGGCGACTTGATCGCGGGCCTGACGCCGGACATGCAGTCCAG
Source organism: Alphaproteobacteria bacterium (assembly GCA_043743295.1). Lineage (GTDB taxonomy): Bacteria > Pseudomonadota > Alphaproteobacteria > Caulobacterales > Caulobacteraceae > Phenylobacterium. The sequence goes on from JAYTWT010000559.1 coordinate 10,324, forward strand.
TCCGGGCGTCGCCTATGAACGGGCCGCCGCATTGCGCCGCCGTGGGCAGGACGCCGAGGCCATCGCCCTGTTGCCGCAGTTTCCCAAGGTGCTGACCACCTCCGATGCGACGGATCGGATGTGGGACCTGCGTCATCGCCTGACCCTAGCCGCCATCAAGTCGCAAGACTGGCGCGGTGCCTATCAGGCGGCGGCCAACTCCGGCATTTCCGTCGGCACGGACGCCACCGAGGCGGAGTTTTATGCGGGATGGATCGCGCTCAATCGGCTGCAGGACCCTATCGCGGCGGGTCGGCACTTTGCCGCGATTGCCAGGATCGGGACGTCGCCGATTACACGGGCTCGAGGCTACTACTGGCAAGGTCGCGCCGCCGAAGCGCGCGGCGATGACGCTGCGGCGGATGGATTTTATGCCCAAGGCGCGGAACACGGGACGACATTCTACGGGCAGCTGGCCGCAGAGAAGATGGGTCGCGACCTAGTCTTGCCGCGCGATCCGACGCCGACGGACGCTGAGCGGTTAGCATTTGAAGGCAAGGATGTCGTCCAAGCGATGAGGATGCTGGCCGATCAGGGCCAGCGGGACCTGTTCCGCGCTTTCGCCCTGCACATCGACGACACGGTACCGACCGTGGTCGAAGCCGCCATGCTGGTAGACGCCATCCGCAGCTATGGTGATCAGGACACCTCCATGAAGGCGGCACGGGGTGCGGCCCAGCGCGGTTTGATCCTGGCGGACCGCGCCTATCCGGTTCGAACAGCCCCCGCGGTTCCAGGCGCACCGGAGCCCTCGCTAGTTCTGGGCATCACCCGCCAGGAGAGTGGTTTCGATCCGGGCGTGCGTTCGCAAGCTGACGCGCGGGGCATGATGCAACTTCTGCCCTCGACTGCCTCCAGCGTAGCGCGGAAAATGGGGATGGGCTTCTCCGCACAACGGCTTTACGAGCCGGAGTACAATATGCAGCTTGGCTCGGCATTCTTGGGCCAGCTGGTTGAGCGTTTCTCGGGATCATACATCATGGCAGCGGCGGGCTATAACGCCGGGCCGGGGCGCCCTGGCCAGTGGTCAGCCTACTGCGGCGATCCGCGCGCTGGTTCCGCCGACCCCTTGGACTTCATCGAGTGCATCCCGTTCTCTGAGACGCGCAACTACGTCATGCGGGTGCTGGAGAATATGACCGTGTACCGCGCCAAGCTGAACGGCGGCACCGCACCCATCACCCTGTCGGCGGACCTCAAGCGCGGGGCCTATACGCCTACAGGTGTGACGGTGACCGCCAGCAACCCGTAGGCGATTTTGGACCCGCTAAACCTGGATTGGTGCCCCACCCGCTAAGTAGTCCATCTTGCCCAGCGGCACACCCTGGTGCCGCAGAATCGCGTAGGCCGTGACCACGTGGAAGTAGAAGTTCGGCAGGACGAACCGGCTCAGGAAATCCGCGGCCGTAAAGGTCACTGTGCGCCCCGGTAGCGGTAACTCGATAGTCCGGCCTTCGCCGTCGGCTAACTGTTCGGGCTTGATGGTCTCGATGTAGGAGATCGTTTTGGCGACGCGGGCCTTGACCTCAGCCCAGGTTTTTTCATCGTCGACATAGCTGGGCGGCGTGTCGGCGGCGAGGCGTCCTGCGCCGCCTTTCGCGGCATCGCTGGCCATCTGGATCTGGCGGGTCAGCGGATGCATATCCGGCGCGATACGTCCGTCCAGATAGCTCTCGACATTGACGCCGGAGGTTTTGGCATGGGCCTCTGCCTTGTCCAGCAAGGCGGCCAGATTGCGCAAGGTGTTCAAAAGCACCGGCACCGAGGCGTCATAGAGCGAATAGGCCATCAAGTTCTCCCGTCAGGACGACGTCGACGCCTCAAATGGGGTGCTTCGTGTCCGGAACCAAGCAATCAGGAAGAGGAGGCCTAGAATGAGATCGACCGTCGCGAACCCGGCCACCAGTCCTGGCGTGCGCCCCATTAGATAGAGCGGCCAGACCGCAAACCCGAAGCTGGCCTTTTCCAACACGCCGATCAGCATCATCGGACGATATCGTACCGGGTCGCGTCCGATCAGTAGGAACATCAGCTGAAACACCACGGCGGCCCCGACGAAGCCGTAGTGGTTTTCCGGATGGGTCATTGGCTGGCCGGCAGCGATCATCGCCGGCTCAGCAAAGTACATCGGCAACATGACGATCAGGCCGTAGATGCCGGCCCCGGTGAACACCCACTTTGCGGACGTCATGTATTGCTCTTGCGTTGCGCGACCAATCGGGGACCGCTTGCGGTCACTTCCCAGTTCCCTTCAAGATTGAAGGCCG
>JAYTWT010000560.1:0-3304 GCA_043743295.1 Alphaproteobacteria bacterium
CGGTTCCCTCGCCGACACCTCGCGGCGTTCGAAGGGGACGCGTCGCGACCATGTCACTGGCTTTGGCTACCCTGCTCTATGAGTGGCGACGCTATACGGCGGCGGTCGTCGCGCTGGCGTTCTCCGGCCTGCTGGTGCTGGCCCAGGTGGGGATGGTCACCGGGATCGTGAAAGGCGCGACCGCCACCATCGACCGCAGCAGTGCCGACATCATGATCCTGCCCGCCAAAATGGAGAGCCTGATCAATTCCGGCGGCGGCACCCTACCCGCCCGCCTGATGCCGCAGATGTACGCCAACCCCGAGGTGGTCGAGGTGGCCAGCTGGGACTCTGATGGCGGGCGCTGGGTCAACCGACCCAAGGATGGCTCCAAGGCCGTCACCACCTTCATCAACGTCAACATGGTGGATACGCGGCCCGGCGCGGTGAACCTGCCGCGGGACTTTCCGGAGAGCACGCGCATCGCGCTGCTGGAGCCGTATTCGATCGCCATCGACCAGACTCAGCTCAAGCGACTGGGCGTCAAGTTTGGTGATGAGGCATCGCTGAACGGCAAGACGGTGCGGGTTCGCGCCATCCTGACTGGCTATCCCGACGTCAACAACGCCTCGGTCACCATGTCGCGCGACACCATGCGATTGCTGGGGATGCTGACCAAGAACGGCAAGACGGGTCCGCTGATGATCCGGGTTCAGGACCCGGCCCGCACCGAGATCGTACGCGATCAACTGAACCACGTCGCAGCAGGTACCTATCGCGCCTGGACCCGCGTCGAGCTGGCCAAGGCCAATGAGGGTGCCCTGATGGGCGAGCAGATCATCGGCCTGTTCCTGGGCTTCTCGCTGTTCCTCGGCATCCTGATCGGGACCGGTATCACCTCGCAAACCCTGCGCGGCGCGATCCTTTCGAGCATCAAGGAGTTCGCCTCGCTGCGCGCCCTGGGCGTTGGCATGGGCTCCCTGCGGTTGATCGTCATGGAGCTGTCGTTCTGGGTCGGCATCGTGGGTCTGATGGCGACGGCGCTGTTGACCTACGGGGTCTCGCTGCTGGCGGCGAACGGGAATGTGCCGATGGGGTTTCCGCCGGCCTGGATCATCGGTGTTTCCCTCCTGCTGCTCGTGATCTCCGGTGCCTCTGGCCTGTTGGCCCTGGGCATCCTAAAAAAGAGCCAACCTGCGGATCTGCTACGATGAGCTCAAAACAGACCGCCATCGCCGCCCGCGGTATTTACAAGCGCTTCAAGACCGGGCGCACCCACATCGAGGTGCTGAAGCGCGTCGACTTTGACGCGCTACATGGCGAAGTCACCATGGTCATGGGCCCGTCCGGTTCGGGGAAGTCGACCCTGGTGGCGGCGCTCTCAGGATTGCTGCGACCCGACGAGGGCCAGGTTTCAGCCCTGGGAGAGGATATCTGGAGCCTGCGCGCCAACCGGCTGGATCGGTTCCGGCTGGATCACTGCGGTTTCATCTTTCAGGGCTTCAACCTGTTCTCAGCGCTGAGCGCCCTGAGGCAGGTGGAGATCATCCTGAAATACCAAGGCCATTCGCCCCGTATGGCCCGGGAAAAGGCGATTAACGCCCTGGCCGAGGTCGGCCTGGAGTCCAAGATGAACCAGCGCCCCTCCGAACTCAGCGGCGGGGAAAAACAGCGCGTAGCCATCGCCCGCGCCCTGGCTAAGGACCCGCAATTGCTGTTCGCAGACGAGCCGACCAGTGCGCTGGACGGCGAGAACGGCCAGATCGTCATCAAGCTCCTGCAGCGTGCCGCCAAACAGTTCGGTGCGGCGGTCATCTGCGTCACCCACGACCCGCGCCTGGAAGCCTATGCTGACCGGGTCATCCACCTGGAAGACGGGCTGATCCTGGACGACCGGCGGGTGACCCACGCGCACACTGCGCCGCAATCTGCCCCAGCCCAGCACCGCCACCCCGAGCTCATCGGAGCCTGACGTCCATGACCGCCCTTCTTCGCAATCGCTTCGTCTGGATGCTCGCGGTGTTGATCATCATCGGGACCGCCGGCGGCCTATTCCTGTCCAACCAGGCCAAGACCAAGAAGGCTGAGGCTGCGGCGGCCTCCGCCAGCGTCAAACCCAGCCCTTACGCCGCCATCGCCAGCGGCAAGGCCGACGTCGAAGGCGGGATCATCCAGGTCGCAGCGCGCCGGGCGGGCGTGATCAAGGATGTGCTGGTCCAAGAGGGCGATCAGGTCTCTCAGGGCCAGGTGTTGGCACGGCTTGAGGATGATCAGCCGCGCCTCGCCTCGGAACGCGCCTCTGCCGAAGTGCGGCAAGCGCGCGCCGCGCTAGCCCTACTGCAGGTACAGCTTTCGGCCTCGCAGCGCGAGTTGCGACGACTGGAGGGTCTGGCACCGTCTAACTTTATAGCGGCTCAGAAGCTGGATCAGTCCCGCGACGTCGTCCGAGAGGCCGAGGCCCGCATCCTGGCGCAACAGGCCATGGTCGCCACCGCCCAGGCGCGGTTCGGTGAGGCGCGCTATGACCAGGAAACCAGCGCCATCCGCGCCCCGGCCAATGGGCGTATCGTGCGCCGCTATGCCAATCCGGGCGCCGGTGCCTCCACATTGAACGTCTCGAATATGTTTGATCTGGAGCCTCAGACGGGCCGGATCGTCCGCGCGGAAATCGCCGAAGGCTCGCTCTCGTTCGTGGACATCGGCCAGACCGTCCAGATGTCTCCCGAAAGTGATCCAACCAAAGTTTATCCCGGCAAAGTGCTACGCCGCGCCGCGGTGTTCGGGGCGCGCAAACTACAGTCCGACGACGCCAGCGAACGGGCCGACGACCGCGTGGTCGAGGTGGTGGTCGACAGCAGCGGCGCGCCGTTCCTGATCGGCCAACGCGTCCTGGTGAAGTTCCTCAAGGGTCAAGTCCAGGCGCAGGTCTCAGCCGCTCCCCGCAGCTGACGTCTCAAAGACTTGCGTTCACCTGCCCCGTCGCTCTGCGGCGGGGCTTTTCTTTGGATGCGCGACAAACACTTCACGGTCATCCCGGTTTTCGCCCCTGGGCGAAAGACCGGGACCCCCACTCGGCCTTGGGACAGGCAGCGCGGCAGCTACGCCCTGCATTTGGATCCACCTTCGACGCCGGGGGTCCCGGTCTTCGCGTCGCGAAACCGGGATGACCCGCGTGGGTGTGCTCAAGCGCACAGTACCCCAACTTGACGCCCAACCGCGCGCCAGCCCCAGCCTTGACGCTTCGCGCCCGCCGCCCCACAACGCGCGCCGCAATTACAAATAACGAGGACTGACCCATGGCGGATATTCGCTTCGACGGCAAAGT
>JAYTWT010000561.1:0-12965 GCA_043743295.1 Alphaproteobacteria bacterium
TGGCGCTTCATACCTTTGAAATCTCTCATATTTCGAAAACCGTCTGGTCTTTCCTTGAGCGCCTTAGCGGCGGCTTGGCCTTCAGCTTGTCGGGCGCCTCGCCCGGTCAGAAATGTTGAAGACGAATGTGTTCCCCGTCGTCCGTCCTGGAACTCTTCAGCGAAAGGCTTTTTTCAGGAAACCGTCGCGCCTGTCGGGTCGGGCGGGCGTCTCAGAGAGACGCTTTTACCGGCAACACCGACGAATTGAGGTGGAGACAACGGGAGGTGTAGCGAGTCAGGCCGGGGTTTCCAAGGGCTTTTTCGTACCCACCACGACCCGGTCGTGATTGGCTAGGTCAAGGATCGTCCGAACGCCCATGGCACCGGCATCTCGGAAGAGGGTTTCGACGGCTGGCTTCTGGTCGTAGCCGATCTCTACAGCGAACCGTCCACCGGGCTTCAGGACGCGCAGGATCTCGGGTGCCAGGATACGGTAGTGGTCCAGGCCGTCCGCGCCCCCGGAAAGCGCCAGATATGGCTCGTGGTCGCGTACCTCCGGCTCCAGGGTGGGGATGACGTCGGCAGCGATGTAGGGCGGGTTGGAGACCACCAGGTCAAAAGCGTTGCCGTCCAGTCCTGCCGTCCAATCGCCCCGCAGCAGGGCGGTTCGCCCCGCTAGACCCAGGTTCGCAGCGTTGTCGCGCGCGACCGCCAGGGCATCCTCGGAGACGTCAATTCCCAGCCCCCGTGCCGCCGTTCGTTCGGCCAGCAGCGCCAACAGGATCGCGCCTGAGCCGACGCCCAGGTCGAGGATTGACCAGGCCGCATGTTCCGGAAAGTCCCGCAGCACATATTCGACGACCGTCTCGGTATCGGGCCGCGGCGTCAGCACGTCGGGCGTCACCCGCAGCATGATCTTCCAAAAACCCTTGCGCCCCAGGATGTGGCTGACCGGTTGGCGACGTTCGCGGCGGTCCAGATAGTCGGTCAGCCGGGCCTCCTGCTCGGCCGTCAGTTGGCGATGGGGATCGGTGATGATGTCCGCCCGCGTTGCCTCGGCTGCGGCCTCGACCAGCAGACGCGCATCGATCACCGGACCAGACAGGCCCGCCTCCGACAGTCGCGCCTTGGCCATGCCCCAAGCCTTGACCAGTGTCAGGGTCATGGCTTCACCTTCGCCAAAGCCTCTGGTGCCGTCACCGCATCGCCCAGGCCCACTCGCCCCGCCGTCGTCACGCGCACATAGATGCCGCAGAACATGTGGCCGTAGTTGTCGAACAGCGCCTTCACCACATCCTGGTCGGCCACGGCGGTCGTCGGGTCCACATGGGTCGCGGCGCAGCGCACGATGGGCTTGTAGACCTGGGCCTGGGCCCAGCCGATCATCAGCGGCAGGTCCGCCCAGTCGTTCTCTACCCAGGCGGGCCAGCCCTCGACATAGAGGTTGGCGCGGAAGCGCAGGGGGTCGAGGTCTACTCCCATCTTGGCCGACAGATCGCGCACGCTGGACATGTTGACGATGGAGACTTGGCCAAGGGGGTGATCTGTGAAGCGAAATTGGCCCGTGGCGTGCACCACTTTCAGCGTCCCACGCACCTCATCGCCCAACAGGTGGGTCAGCCAGGCCGCGAACCGCTCGCGCCCGTCAGCCTCAGTCAGCCGCCCGGCAAAGGTAGGAGCGTCCTGGGCCTGGGCCGTCAAAACGCCCGTCGCATCGTCTAGCCGTGTTTGGGCTGCCGCGACCTTAGGGATCGCCGCCAAGACCGTGAATTTCTGCTTCGGAATGAACACCGGCGCATCGGGATCATACCCCGATGGCCCGTTCTCCACGGCCCACGCGCGGTCATGGGGAAAGCCCTGTTCGGGCGCCAGATCCGCATGGCTGAGAGGCTCGGGCGTGAAACCCTTGATGGGATGGCGAAAGATCGCTGCGACGTGGCCGGTCATGCTTCGCCCCCCTACCCGAACTCGTCTTCCAGCGCCGCCAGCCGTGCCGCTTGGTCCTCGGCAATCAACGGCTTGATTACATCGTCCAGGCTCTCGCCCTCCATCACCTTGGCTAGGTTGTAGAGCGTCAGGTTGATCCGGTGATCGGTGACCCGGCCTTGCGGGAAATTGTAGGTGCGGATGCGCTCTGAGCGGTCGCCGGACCCGACTTGGCTTTTCCGCGCATCAGAGCGGGCTGCATCAAGGGCCTCGCGCTGTTGATCGTAGAGCTTAACCTTCAGCGCCTTCATCGCCCGCGCCCGGTTTTGGTGCTGCGATTTCTCCGACGACGTCACCACGATACCCGAGGGCAGGTGGGTGATGCGCACCGCCGAGTCGGTCTTGTTGACGTGCTGGCCGCCGGCGCCGGACGAGCGATAGGTGTCGATGCGCAGGTCCTGGTCGCGGATATCGATCTCTACGTCCTCGGGCTCTGGCAGGATCGCGACGGTGGCGGCCGAGGTGTGAATGCGCCCCTGCGCCTCCGTGGCCGGCACGCGCTGCACCCGGTGGACGCCACTCTCAAACTTCAGCCGGCCGAACACCCCGTCTCCGGTGATCGCGGCAACGATCTCCTTGTAGCCGCCCATCTCGCCCTCGGTGACGCTATCGATCTCCACCCGCCAGCCCTGGGTCTGGGCATAGCGCGAGTACATCCGGAATAGATCACCCGCGAACAGCGCCGCCTCATCGCCGCCGGTGCCGGCGCGGACTTCGAGGATCGCTGAGGCGTTCTCGTCCTTGTCCTTGGGCGCCAGCAGTAGGGCGACTTCGTGCTCCAGGGCGGGCAGCTTGTCCTTCAGGACCTCAAGTTCATCACGCGCCAGCCCGGCCATCTCGGGATCACCGGAGGCGGCCATCTCCTCCAACTCCGGGGCTTCGGCGGTCACCCTCAGCAGCGCCATCACCGCGTCGGCCACCGGCTTCAGTTCGGCGTGTTCTTTCGACAGGCGCACGATCTCCGCCCCGTCCTTGGCCGCACCCATCCGCGCCTCGATCTCGCGAAAGCGATCGAGCACTTGGTCGAGTCTGGCCTGGGGGAGTCGCAACGGGAAGTGTCCTTCGAAGGGGCGTGTCTCTACCCGAGCCTGGGCCGGACGCCAAATCCGAGTTAGGTCTGGGATGGAGGGACCCACCCATGCCTATGTACCATCAGGCTAACCGAGACCTGCAGGACGCCTTCGGTAGCCGCGCCCTAGCCGACCGTCTCGCCGAAAAACTGGCGCATGATCGGTTCACCGACGCGGATGCCGCCTTCATCGCGGCGCAGAGCTTCTTCTTCCTGGCTACGGCGGATGCTGACGGGCGGCCGGACAGTTCGTTCAAGGGCGGCTTGCCTGGGTTTGCCCGCGTGGTGGCGCCCGACCTGCTGGTGTTTCCGGACTACGACGGCAACGGCATGTTCAAGAGCCTGGGCAACATCGTCGCCAACCCGCACGTGGGCCTGTTGTTCATCGTCATGGGCGAGCGGCCCCAGCGTCTGCGGGTCAATGGCCGAGCGGTGGTCGTCCACGATGATCCATTGATGGTGGAGATGCCGGGCGCGCAACTGCTGGTTCGGGTCACCCCCACCGACATCTTCCCCAACTGCCCACGCTACATTCCGAACATGTCGCTGGTGGAAGCCTCGCAAGATCCACCCCGCGCCGAATCCGTGCCTGTCGAGCCCAAGTGGAAATCCTATGGTGATTTCGCCGACGTGACCCCGCCAAGACGGCGAGCATAGCAAGGCGGCGACCCTAAAACGACGAAGGCCCCTCCCGTTGCCGGAAGGGGCCCAAGGCCACGCGGATGCGCTGATGTGCTTAGGCGCGTACGCCGGTCAGGGCGGCGTTACCGAACATGCCCAGCTTAACGTTGCCGGTCATGGCGTCGCCGGCCACGGTGGCCGAGAACTCCAGCTTCATCGGCATCGGGCTGGTGATGTCGGCGCTCCAGGTCAGGGTGTCGCCAGCGACCTTGCCGCTGACTTCCTGCGAGCCCATCTGGCCCGAGGTCGTGCCTGTGAAGGTGTCGCCGTTGGTCGTGATCGCCGCGTCGACGACTTGAGCGCCCATGGGCGTGTTGATGGTGATCTTCCAGTTACCGTCTGCGGACATAAGGTCCTCCTTAAAATTGATGCCGCCACCTAATCCCGGAAGGGGGACCTGTGCAAGAGTGACGCAGGTGTCACTTTTGTAACGCGGCGATTGGCGAAATCGACAACCGAACCCCAAGTGCTTTGAGTAACGCCGTGACGGTTTCGAAAGAAGGGTTTCCGCCGTCGCTCAGCGCTTTGTAGAGCCCGGACCGGCTGATCCCGACGGACTGTGCAATGTCAGTCATGCCTCTTGCGCGAGCAGCATGTCCCAGCGCGTCGCGGATCTCATCGGGGTCGCCAGCTTCAAAAACCGCATCGAGATAGGCTGCAATATCTTCCTCGCTTTGTAAGTGCTCAGTGATGTCCCAGGGCACCGTCTTCACGCTCATCAGATTAGTTCCCTTGCCATCTGGATAGCTGCCCTGATGTCCCGCTTCTGGCTGGCCTTGTCCCCGCCTGTGAGAAGGATAATCAACTCATGGCCTCGCTGGACGAAGTAGAGGCGGTAGCCAGGTCCATAGTGGATCCTCATCTCGCGGACACCGTCACCGACCGGGGCGGTATCCCCCAAGTTCCCAGCTTGCGCACGTTCGATCCGTCGAACAATTTGAGCTCTTGCTCGGATGTCACGCAATTCTGCGAACCAAGTCCGAAAAGACACGGATTGCCGGACTTCGAACATGTGTCTTCTACAGTGGACGGCGCGCTGAAGTCAACAAAATGGTACCTAGGCCCGCACTGCCAGCTCTAGCCCGCCGCCGCGATTTCCGCTGCCCGGGCCTCCACAAGTCCGACGATGTGGTCCACCATCTGCTCGTTGTCGATCTTGTGGTCTTGCTTGCCCGCCACATAGACCATGCCAGCGCCCTTGCCGCCGCCGGTGAAGCCCAGGTCGGTCATCAGGGCCTCGCCGGGGCCGTTCACCACGCAACCGATAATCGACAGGCTCATGGGCTGGGCGATATGCGCCAGTCGGGCCTCTAGTGCCTCGACCGTCTGGATCACGTTAAACCCCTGACGTGCACACGAAGGGCAGGCGATGATGTTCACGCCGCGGTGGCGCAGGCCCATCGACTTCAGCATGTCGAAGCCGACCTTGATCTCCTCCACCGGATCGGCGGCGAGGCTGACCCGGATCGTATCGCCGATCCCGGCCCACAGCAGCGCGCCCATGCCGATGGAGGATTTCACCGTACCGGTCCGCAGTGCGCCAGCCTCGGTGACGCCCAGGTGCAGCGGACAATCGATCTGTTCCGCCAGCTGCTGATAGGCCGCCACGGTCATGAAGATGTCCGAGGCCTTCACGCTGATCTTGAACTCGTGGAAGTCGTGGTCCTGCAGGATGCGGGCGTGGCGCAGGGCGCTCTCGACCATGGCGTCGGGGCAGGGTTCGCCGTACTTTTCCAGCAGATCCCGCTCCAACGACCCGGCATTGACACCGATGCGCATGGAACAGCCGTGATCGCGCGCCGCCTGGATCACGTCGCGAACGCGTGAGGCATTGCCGATATTGCCGGGATTGATCCGCAGGCACGCGGCGCCCGCCTGGGCCGCTTCGATCCCGCGCTTGTAGTGAAAATGGATGTCCGCCACCAACGGCACCACCGCCGCCTTGGCGATGATCTTGAACGCTGCCGTCGACGCCTCGTCCGGGCAGGAGACGCGGACGATGTCGGCGCCGGCCTCTTCCAGTTGGCGGATCTGACCGATGGTCGCGTTGGCGTCCGCGGTCAGGGTGTTGGTCATCGACTGGACGGTGATCGGCGCATCGCCGCCCACCTCCACCTTGCCGACGTGGATTTTGCGGCTAACGCGGCGATGGATCGCGCGCCAAGGTCGAATGGCGGTGTGGGCTTCAGCGGTCATGACGGCGGGAAAATAGGCGGTTTGGCTAGAATTCCCAACTGCTGCTTTAGGGGACAGCAGCAGCCAGCTTTGACGCCAGAACTTGCTGGGCGGGCAGCAGGCCGCGCGAGCGGCCCTGCACGAAGACCTGGAAGTCCTCGGCCGTGGACACATCCAGGGTCATGCCGGCGATCTGGGGCACGCGGAACGCCTCGCCCGCAGACATTTGCCGCCCCACGTAGACCGAACCGTCCGCGCCGCGCAGGATCAGTGACGCGGGCTTCAGCGCCTGGAGTGTCACCACTGAAGTCAGGCGGGGATTACCCATGTCGTAGACCTTGCCTTGGGGCGCAAACACCTGAGGCAGGGCAGCCATGTTGATCGCTGCGGCTTCGGTCGCGGGCCGGGGTCGATCCTTGGCGGCTGGGTCGGGCGTCAGCCCCAGGGCTTCCGCCATGCCGGGGGTCTCGTAGGGCGGCGGTGTGGTGGATTCCACGGGTGCGGGCAGCGGCGCGCCCAGGGTCATCGTGCCACCCTTAAGGCTGGCCAAGGCCTTGGCGGAAACGGCCTCCGAGGCCAGAGCCGGGGGCGGGGCGTTGGCCATCATCGCCCTCTGCGCCACGTTCCAGACGACGATGGCCGAGATAATCACCAAGGCACCGATCACAAAGGCGGCCACGCGCGGGTCGCGCTCGTCGAACACACCGACTGGCGCGTGCAGAGGCTCGTCCAGCACCGGATCGTCGGTCTTGAAACGCTCAACGGCCAGAGCCGGATCCAGCTCCAAGGCGTCCGCATAAGCGCGGATGTAGCCGACGGCGAAGGGACGCGAGGGCAGAACGTCCAGCCGCATCTCCTCTATGGCCTCAAGGTAAACTCGCCGCACGCGCGTGACATCGGCGACGTTTTCCAGGGTCAGGCCCTTAGCTTCTCGCACCGCCTTTAGCGCCAGCCCCAGTGTAGCATGGTCCAGCAACGGGGGCAGGGGCGCTGGCGGGATTGCCAGTGACGCGGCATCCGGCGTGTCCACCACATCGACCGCCGCCAACGCCGCGCGCCGCTGGAACAGGCTCCGCGCACGGGCCCGCTCTGACTTCGGGTCGGACGTCTTTGGGGGGCGTTTGCCAAACAAGCGGAGGGGTCCGAAACGGGCCATTAGACAGGGGGCGTCAAACAGCAAACATCAAACGGGCAGGTAGAGTTTGCGCGCCAGGGTTTCTATCTCGTTGCGCACCGAGCCCGCGCCGGATTTCAACAACTGCGTCACACCCCGCCGTGCCGCCTCGCGATCACAGCCCAGCACCATCTGTTTGACGGGTCCGATGCCCGCTGGCGGCATCGATAGCCGCTCAAAGCCCAGCGCCACGAGGGCAAACGCTTCCAACGGCCGGCCCGCCATCTCGCCGCAGACGCTGACCGGGGTACCGGTCTCCGCACAGGCCCGCTGGATCATCTCCAGGGCGCGCAGAGCAGGGGGAGACAGGCTGTCGTAGCGGTCGGCCACTCTGGGGTTCCCACGGTCGGCAGCGAACAGATACTGCATCAGGTCATTGGTACCGACGCTGACGAAATCGGTCATCGGCAGCAGAGCGTCCAGGTGCCAAATTAGCGAAGGCGCCTCGATCATCGCACCCACATCCAGCCGCGACGGTGCGGGCCGACCCCGCCGCAGAGCCCACGCCACTTCGGTTTCCACCAAGGCCCGGCCTGCCCGGAACTCATCCACACTGGCGACCAGCGGGAACATAATCCGCAACGCTCGACCCTTGGCCGCCGCGATCAGGGCGCGAAGTTGCAACCGCAGCAAAGCCGGTCGGTCCAGGCCCATGCGGATCGCCCGCCAGCCCAGCGCCGGATTCTCTTCGCGCTCTGCCTCCATGTAAGGCAGCACCTTGTCGCCGCCGAGGTCCAGGGTCCGAAAGGTTACCGGAAGGTCGCCTGCCGCATCCATCACCCGCGCGTAGAGGTTCGTCTGGGCGTTAAACCGCGGCATCTCCTCGGCGACCATGAATTGGAATTCGGTGCGGAACAGGCCGATGCCTTCTGCGCCGGTGTCGGCCAGGCTCTCCAGATCCACGTCCAAACCGGCGTTCATCAACAGCGTGACCTTCACCCCGTCGCGGGTGAAGGCGGGGGTATCTTTCAGCTTGGCGAATTCGGCCTGCCGCTGGCGGCGCACGTCGATGCGCGCCTGGATCGCCTTCACCACATCGGGTCGTGGGCGCAGGTACGCTTCGCCGGTCTCCGCATCGACGATCACCGGGTCGCCCTCGGAGACCTTGTCCCGTAGCCCGCTAAGCCGGCCCACGCAGGGGATGTCCAGCGCACGGGCCACAATCGCCGCATGGCTGGCCGACGAGCCTTCCTCCAGCAACAGGCCGCGCAGCTTGGTCCGGTCGTATTCCAACAGATCGGCAGGCCCCAGGTTGCGGGCGATCAGCACGGCGTTGTCGGGCAATTCGCGCGCCACACTCCCGTCACCCGACAGGTGCCGCAGCAGTCGGTCGTTCAGGTCTTCCAGGTCATGCAGCCGTTCGCGAAGATAGGGATCGCGCGCCTGACCCAGCCGTACCCGGTGCTCAGAGCGCACACGCTCCACCGCCGCCTCCGCTGTCAGCCCGTTCTTCACCGCGTCTTCCAGACTGCGGTTCCAGCTGGTTGAATGGGCAAACATCCGATAGCTCTCAAGGACATCGTAGGACGCGTCGACCAACCCGTGCTGGCCTTCCAGCATCTTGTCGATCTGGGATTTCAGGCCCATCAGCGCCGCCTGCAGCCGCGCTTCCTCGGCGACCACGTCGTCGGACAACAGCTTGGAGGAGGCGACCGGCGGCTCGTGCAGCACTGCCACGCCGTACGCCAGACCTTCCGCGAACTTCGAGCCGATCAGCCGGTCCGGTCGCCGAGGCGCGATCTCCACGCCTTCCAGCTCCTCGACCGCGATCAGCTCGCCGGAGGCGACCATCTCGGCCAGCACCATCGCGACGATCTGGATGTCCTCGACCTCGTCCTCGGTATAGGTGCGCGAGGTGCGGTTCTGGACCACCAGCACCCCGATCACCCGTCCGCCGCGTAGCAGCGGCACACCTAGGAACGCATGGTAGGGGTCCTCACCCGTCTCCGGGCGATAGGAGAACGCTTCGTGCTCGGGCGCGTCGGCCAGGTTCAGGGGGCGGCCCTGTTTCAGGATCTCGCCGACCAGCCCTTCGCCGGGCTTCATCCGGGTGACGTGGACAGCACCGGCCTCCAGGCCTTCAGTAGCGAACAGCTCCATCTCGCCATTGGCGCGCCGCAGATAGATCGAACAGACCTCGGCGATCATCGACAGTGCGATGATCCGGACGACCATATCCAGACGCTGCTGCGCGGGGCCCCCACCGGCCAGCGCCTCGCGGATCTGCTTCAGCAGGCTCCGCTGTCCTCGAATGGCGACGGTTGCGGCCATGTTCGGCGAAACGTCCTCCCCAGCCCTTTGGCCTATCCCTGAACGTTCCCTATCAGGAAATCCTGTCAGAATAGAGACTCAATGCCGCGCCGGGTCCGCTTAGGGGGTGGATGCATAGGGCTTGGGCATCGCCAGGCAATGGGCACGATGCTATTCGTCTCTCGTGTCCGAAGCCGCTCTCTTCATCCCGCCCCGCGTGATCCCGCCGGAACAGCCGCTGCCCTACTTCCATGCCCTGTGGAAGCTGATGGACAATCCCATCGAGGCCTGGCCGCGCGAGGTTTACGAACAGCCGTATTTCCAGCGCGGCAACGACCGCCAAATGTTCCTCTATGCCTGCGATCCTTCGATGTTGAAGGATATCCTGCTGGAGCAGGTCGATGCCTTCCCCAAGGACTGGATGTTCGACCGGGTGACCAAGCCGGCGCTGGGCGAAGGGCTGCTGACCGCCCAAGGCGAGCATTGGCGCTGGCAACGTCGTGCTGCGGCACCCGGGTTCCGGCCCGACAACGTCGCGGCGATGACACCACTGATCGTCCAGGCCGCCGAGGCGGCGCTCACCCGCTGGCGCGACCAGGGCGAGGGCGCGCGTCTGGATATCGCCACCGAGATGACCGCCATCACCTTCCAGGTGATCCTCGACACCTTGCTGTCGGGCGGCGAGGGTATCGACGTGCCCCAGGCGGCCCGCCAGATCACCGACTATCTGGAGACCCTGGGCAAGATCAACGTCGCCGACCTCCTGCAATGGCCGACCTGGACCCGCGTCGCCATGTCACCGCGCGGCCACCGCGCCATGGTCGGCCTCAAGGCCACGGTGGACCGCATGGTCGCGCGCCGCCGCAACGAACCCCTACGCGGCGACCTCGTCGACATGCTGATGGCGGCGGAGGATCCGGAGACCGGCCGGCGCATGGACGATGTCCTGTTGCGCGACAACCTGCTCACCTTCATCGGCGCGGGCCACGAGACCACGGCCCTGGCCCTGACGTGGTCGCTCTATCTGCTGGGCGCACATCCGCCCACCGCCGCCCGGGTCCGTGCCGAAATCGCGCAAGTTGCCGGTGACGCCAGCCTCACCCAGGACCACGTCGAGCGCCTGACCTTCACCCGCCAGGTGGTGCAGGAGGCCATGCGCCTCTACCCGTCGTTGCCGATGATCACCCGGATGGCGGGCCGCGACGCCACCGCCGGTGGGCTACCGATCAAGGCCGGCACCTTCATCTTCATTCCCATCTATGCGATCCACCGCCACCGGCTCCTTTGGCCCGAACCCGACGTCTTCGACCCCGACCGCTTCAGTCCCGAGCGCAGCGAAGGCCGCGCGCGCTTCGCCTACCTGCCGTTCGGTGCTGGCCCCCGCATCTGCATCGGCCAGACGCTCGCCCTGACCGAAGCCACCGCCATCCTCGCCACCCTGGTCCGCGGCACGACCCTGGAGCCCGACCCCGGCCACAAGATCCGCCCCCTCATGCGCGTCTCCATGCGCCCGGAAGGCGGCATGCCGATGACGCTGCGGCTGGGGTAGCGTCGGTCGATTTGCGGTTCCTAACCCTCGGCGGCTCGCCTAGTCTCGGGCGGAAACAGGGGGAATTCAGACATGAAACGTCATGCCATCTCGGCGTTTGCGCTCAGCGTCGGCCTGCTGACCGCACCGACCATCGCCTCCGCCCACTTCATCCTCGTCAGTCCGGCTTCGGCGGTCGTCGAGAACGTGCTGGGCGACCCGCAGAAGATCACCCCCTGCGGCATCGACACGGACCGGCCCGGCACGCCGACCAACGTCGTCACCCCGGTCACCGGCGGCACGATGCTGCACATCAAGGTCAGGGAGACGGTCTACCATCCGGGCTTTTTCCGCGTCGCGCTGGCGGTGCTGGACCGTGCCGAGCTGCCAGCCGACCCTGAAGACGTCACCCGCGAGGGGCCGCGCGGCCCGATCTCGGTCTCGGCCAAGATCGATCCCAACCCCAAACCGCCGGTCCTCGTCGACGGCATCTGGGAACACCGCGTCCGCACGCCCGCTCAGGAATTCGAAACCGACCTCAAGATCCCCAACATCAACTGCGAGCACTGCACGCTGCAGGTGATGCAGTTCATGGAGGAGCATGGCGTCAACAAGGACGGCCGTTTCAGCTACCACCACTGCGCCGACCTAAAAGTCACCCGCGACCCGAAGCTGCCGCTGGATAAGGCTTGGCCGGGGCAGACTAAGGCAAAGCGCAAGGGCTGACGGCCGATCTACAGTCCATTTGGCTACAGTCCATTTGGCTACAATCCATTTGGCCATAGTCCATTTGGATCATGCGCAGCCGGGCGCGGCATGCGTTGAGTGCTCATGACGATGGTGCGAGGCCCACCACGTGTCGAGTGGAGTAACCTGAATGACTGCGCGTACCCTGCCAACGATAGTGGCCCCGATCACGATAGCCTTGGCCGTTGTGTTGCTTGGTGGAGATCAGACCGCTTCCGCCGCAGGGCTGATCAATGGCGGGTTTGAGCAGCCGGGCGTGCCGGGCATCCACTACCTCGCGCCGGGCAGTCATTTCATCCCGGGCTGGACAACCGTTGATACGACGCCGGGTGGCGACTTCGATGTCGCGATCCAGGATTCTGCGGCCTTTGGCTTTGCCGGCGTGGTCGCCTCGGAAGGCGATTACTTTGTCGAACTCACGGGAGATGTCGGACGTGGCAAGGGCGTCAGAAGCGACGCTATCAGTCTGACTTCAGGCGATGTCTATCAGGTCGCCTTCGATGTCGGTGCGTTCTACGTGGCGGGCTTTGGCAGCTTTGGAGATGTCACGATCGATCTATTGGTGAACGGCGTCTTCGCCCAAAGCTTCACCAACATTTTATCCCGCACCACGCCGGGCACAGAGTGGGATCGGTTCACCTACGACTTCACGGCCACCGGACCGTCGGCGGACTTCACCTTCATCGCCAGTACGCTGGTAAGCTCAAGCGCGCTTGGCGCGGGTCTGGACAACGTCTCGGTCTCTAATCTGACCGCGGCCGCCGTGCCGGAACCCGCGACCTGGGCTCTCACCATCCTCGGCCTCGCGAGCGTCGGCGCAAGCCTGCGCCGCAAGCGGGTACGAGGCGGGGTTGTCGCGCTAACTCACTGACGACGACGTTAGGTTGACAACAAGTTCCTATTATGTTCTCTTTGTCGCATGTCCATGGCTCCCGCCCTCGAGTCCCACCGCTCAACGCTGATGCATCTCACGGAGATGACCTCGGGGGTGCTGGACGTGGCCTATGCGCGGACGATGGCCGCCGAGGGTTCGGCATTCCTAGAAGCCGTCGAAGTGTTCAGCGATCTGGGTCGTGGCTTACGTTTAGGCATTGCGCTGGACCTGCGGCTGATGGCCTTCGCGCGGGTCGCGGAACAGCCGGTGCGCCAACGCGCGGAGACCGCAGAGCGCGCTGAACCTGCCACCCACGCCGAACCTGTGGAACGTGAACGCGAGCGCGATGAAGAGCGCGACAGTTTCCCGATGGACCCGCTGGGCCGCATCTGCGCCCTGGAACGCATCATCACCCGCACACCCGACCTCGATCCCGACCACAAGGTCAGCGCCGAGATCATCGAGCTCAAGGCGTTCCTGGAACGGCCCGAGCCGACACC
>JAYTWT010000562.1:0-16218 GCA_043743295.1 Alphaproteobacteria bacterium
CGCTGCCGTAGTTGGGCACAGGATCTGGTTCACGGCATAGCATCTTGCGGCTTCTTCGACGGCAAAACGCAACCCGCTTACCGCACCGGCGAGTAGAGCCGTATTCACGATCCCAAACAGCATTATCAGAAAGACAGGCAGAACGAATGCGGTCTCCACAGCCGTCGCGCCCCGTTCATCGCGCCATCCATGCCTCACGGTAAGACCCACCCGCATCAGAGCATCCTCATCCACGCTGAGCGCTCGAGGGCGTGCGGAAGAGCGTCAACCACAGTCACGCCGGGGAAGATTGCCTGATAGTCGTACGCGACCGTCACCCGTAGATATAGCGCGGGTTTGTTCGCGACGACGCCCGCGTCCGAACAATCTGCGGGCCTGACTGTCGCCGCGCTCATGGCCTGCAAGGTGCCCTGAAAATTGACGCAGTACCAAGCCTCGTCGAGCGGGCCATGTTGAACGACGCTGTCGCCGAGCGAGGTCCCTCGGATGGCCATTTGAATGGCGGCGGGCGCCGCCGGGCAATTGCTCGTAACTGGCGTCTTGTTGGTATCGCACGTCACGATCGCGGCTTGTGCGCCTGCCTGGCTGGCTGCAGCGAGTTCCATGCTTTGATAAACGTAGCGTCCAACCTCGACGACGTTGAAAAGGGCTCCCATGATTAGGGTACCGATCAGTGCCATTTCGACGGCAGCGACTCCGCGTTCGTCGTGATGAAATGACCGCGCAAACGCAAAAGTGCGGTTCATGACACGAGTTGCCCCCGGCTCGGCATCATCGAGAAGGGTAGCGTCAGCCCCGCTTCGTGGCATTGTCCGTGGTTGAAAATCGAGCCAGTACCGTTGATCACGATATTATCGACAACCATGCCAAAACAAGAAAGCCCGTTGGTCGCCTTATTGATAGCACCGGAGAATCTGACGCTCGCCCGAGGCAGGTAAACGAGCCCAGTGATCAGCCAGGTCGGCTTGTTGCCGGCTTCATCGATGTTCAGACCACCCGTTGTGGCGGGGTCCTGGTACATGGCGACGCCTTTCCAAACCCCGGTCGTGGGCGCCTGGATGTCGAATGTCCCGTCGCCGATTGGGGCATGGGTACGTCCGTTGTCAGAGCCGGTGAAGATGATTGTGATCGAAGATGAACTTTGGGTCTGGAGCGTATAGCCCTTGAGATTCAGGCTGCCGTTGCGAATGACCAACACCGTTCCGGACCCGGAAGATGCAATGAACGTCGGGCCGTTGAGTTCTACGTCGCCGCAGATATCGATGAGAGTGCGGCTCTCCAGCCCGTGGAGGGTATTGGTGCTGGGCAGGGGCGGATCCTTCTTTTTGGCCGGTGCGACAGGATAGCTGCCACAGGACCTGCTCGGGATGTTGGTCCGCAGTCCCGTATAGGGATCCGTAACGATCGGCACATTGGAATTTCTATGACGACCGCAGCCGTTGTTCGTCGTGTGGGCGTCGCCGACATCGGCCTTTAGGTCGTGGCCATTGCACCGGGCGGCGGTATTCGACATCACGTTGCAACCGGTTAGGTCCGCAAATGGTGCGCCATTGGAGCGAAGGGCTTCTGTATCGCCGCTGCCGGCCAGGGCCAGAATACAATACTCTCGAGGCGCGTTAGCCTGGATCGCCAGGGCGGTGGCAGTAACGAGCTTCGCGGGCGAGCCGTTGAATGTTGTGTCGCCTCGGAATCCCACCGCCTGGGCCAGCAACAGGGGCTGGGCTCGCGTAATGGTGACCCTGTAGCAGGTGTTGCCACCGCCGGGGCAGGCGGCTGCGTTGGAAGCCGTGATGTTGACGCCTTCGACCCCGCTTTGCAGGCCGTATCGTGCAACCACGGCCCGGGCTTCGGTAGCGTATCCGTCTGGTGTCGCGTTGGTGGCGGCCGCGATCGCGGCAGAGTCCGCAGCGTTCTGCAGAGCGCGTTTGCCGCCATACCAAGACGCCACCTCCGCACCGAGGCCAAGTGATCCCGCCACGACTGGGAGCGTCATCGCCGCTAGGATAGCTACGTTGCCGCGTCGATCACTCAGAAAGGCTGCAAGTTTTCGCACTTGGATCTTGAACATCGCATAGCCTCCGGAGTGTCGCATCCAAAGGCACTTACGCAGAACAGGCTTAAGGACGGACTCAAGGAGATGGTTATTTCAAAACGGGGCGGTGCCAGACCAATGTCACGTCAGGCCAACCAAGCGTCGGCCCACAAGATTCATGTCCAAATCATCGAGCCCGGCTAACCATTCAGACTTCTTGCCGGATGTGACTGGATGGTGGTCATGGCGCACGCCCGCGGACCTTCGTGGCTTTTCAAGGCCAAGGACCTCATGTTCGTGCGCAGCATCGACACTTGTCACGAGCGCAGCGGTCGAGCTTTTACAAAACTGCGCGACGGGATCCGAGGACGTCTACAACGTCACCAACTCCGCCACGCTGGGCCAGGTCTTCCAGAGCATTGCTGGCCAGATCGCGGCGCTCCACCTGTCGCGCTAGGCAGAGGTCTCGACCCGTTGTACGCCCGCAGTATGGCGGGATGCGAGATCATAGTAGACGCACGCGGGCATCGCTGTCCGGTGCCGACGCTGCGCCTTCGCCGAGCCTTGGATGGCGCGCCTCCCGGGACAAAAGTTCGGTTGTTGGCGGACGACCCGATGGCGCAGATCGACGTGCCGCACTTCGCCGGCCAGATCGGCGCAACGGTGTTGGAAACAGCCCATGACGGCTTGATCTTGAGCTTCCTAATCCGCCGAGAGTGAACGCGCCCGACGATGCAGCGCTAACTCGACCTCAGTCGCTAATGCACCACCGAAGAACAGCGCATTCACGTTCCAGGATAGCCAGATCAGAAAGATCACGACGGTCGCTACCGAGCCATACGTCGCCCCCAGCTCTGCGATCTGCTCCACATAAAAGCCGAGACCCCAGGACGCAAAAATACACAGTCCCGCCGCCGCAATGCCGCCGATGAACGACGCGCGCCAGTCGACCGGGTCACGCGACATGGCCCAGCGATAGATCAAAGCCATACCCGTCGTCATCCCAACACTGGCCCAGGTCCATTCGCTATAGAGCCAGAGTGCGCCGCGCAGGGGGCGTAGATCGAATGTCTCGCCCATAATGCGGAACGCAAAGAAGACCGTGGAGAGTACGCCCATCGCGGTCATGGCGACGACAAGGACGGCCAGCGCCAGCAAGTTGAAACTGATAAACCCACGCTGGTTCTCCTCCTCATGGATGAACGATAGTCCTGCCAACAACGCCTTGAATCCCCGGTGTGAGGCATAACCGCCCACGACGAGCGCCACGCCACTTTGGACGGAAATACTGCCTTGCGGGGCACTGGACAGGCGGATGAGTTCGCCCTGCAGGATCATCCGCGCTGCGTTCGGCATGACGCGCGCCAGCGCCTCGCCCTGCTCTGCCACACGGGTGGGGTCCGACAACAGACTGTAGAGTCCCATGGCGATCGCCAGGGCTGGAAAAATCGCCAGCATGATGAAGAACGAAACCCCACCCGTGTAGAGCATCACGTCGCGACCCCACATCCGGGTAAGTGCTCTGCCCAGAACGCGAAGTGTCCCAAGGAGCGTTTGCAGGGGAACCTTCGGGGGTAAACTCATGAGGCACAGTTTCGACTCGGGCCGAAAGCGGACCTCGGACACCATAACGGCGCGCCACCTCACTGAGTAGGTGGCGCGCCGCCGATGGGCGTGTTGTTCCATCCGGATCGGTCGTCGCTACGAGGGACGGGACTACACGACGATCAATCCGATTGGCAGAGTCTCATCTGTCGCCTGAACCTAGGCTGAATGACCCGTTCCGCGGAAAGATTCTTCGTCAAGCCAGAACCGCGATCTCCGCTTCCGAGAATCCCCAGTCACGGAGGGCCTCTTGGTTGTGGGCGCCGATACCGGGCGGGGGGCCTTGAATCGCACCAGGTGTCGCCGAGAACCTGGGTGCCGGGGCCGGCTGGGTCACCCCACCGACATCGACGAATGTCTGCCGGGCGGCGTTGTGCGGATGCTTCGGAGCATCTTCCAGATCCAGGATCGGCGCGAAGCAAACATCGGTGCCCGCCATGATCGCCGTCCATTCGGCCTGGGTCTTGTCGCGGATCACCGCAGCCAACTTCGCGCGGAGCGCCGGCCAGGCCGAGCGATCATGCTGCGCCTGGAACGCCGGATCGGTGATCCCGGTCTTCTCCAACAACAGGGCATAGAACTGGGGCTCAATCGACCCGATCGAAATCCATTTGCCGTCCGAGCATTGATAGGTGTCGTAGAAGTGCGCGCCGCCATCAAGCAGGTTCGAACGGCGCTCTTCCTTCCAGATGCCCGAAGCCTT
The DNA here is from genome assembly GCA_043743295.1 of Alphaproteobacteria bacterium. GTDB lineage: Bacteria > Pseudomonadota > Alphaproteobacteria > Caulobacterales > Caulobacteraceae > Phenylobacterium. The sequence continues at coordinate 4,341 of JAYTWT010000562.1, forward strand.
CATGCCGTAGAACATCGCCATGAGCGAAGCTGCGCCGTCGCTCATGGCGCAATCGATGACTTGGCCCGTGCCGGTTTCGCGGGCTTGAATGATGCCGGCCATCAGACCGAACGCTAGATAAAGGGCACCGCCTCCGAAGTCGCCGACCAGGTTCAGCGGCGGGACCGGCTTCTCGTCGGTGCCGATGGCGTGCAGCGCGCCGGTGATGGCGATGTAGTTCATGTCGTGGCCGGCGGCGTTGGCATAAGGCCCGGTCTGGCCCCAGCCCGTCATCCGTCCATAAACCAACTTGGGGTTCCGCTTCAGCGCGACATCGGGACCAAGGCCCAGCCGCTCCATCACCCCGGGGCGAAACCCCTCGATGCTGCCATCGGCCTTATCCATCAACTTCAGGCACGCTTCGACGGCTTCAGGTGTTTTCAGGTCCAGAGCCACCGAGCGCCGCCCCCGCGCCGTGATGTCCGAAGGCGCACCGCCGCGCCCGCCCTTGCGATCCACCCGCACAACATCGGCACCCAGGTCCGACAGCAACATGCCGCAGAATGGTCCCGGGCCGATGCCGGCAAACTCCACGATCTTCAGTCCCGATAGTGGCCCCTGGCGCATAGCGATCTCCCTAAATGTTGTCCGATCTAGGCACCCTGCCGCTCGGTCAGCCTAGCCCCCACCGGGCAGCGACTGACCGTCGTCGACTGTAATGATACTGCCAGTCATGGCTTTTGCCGCAGGGCCGGCCAACATGAGAAAGGCCGCGTCCAGGTCGGAAGCTTCCATCAATCTGCGGCGCGGAAAGCCCTTGAGTTGTCGCTGACCACCTTCGGTCGGCCACCAGGCATCATTGATCGCGGTCTCGATATAGCCGGGGCAGAGGGCATTCACGGCGATCCCGCGCCGCGCCCATTCCCGGGCCAGACTGCGGGTCAGCATGGCCAGCGCCGCTTTTGAGCCGCAATAAGCCGACAGACCCGGCAGGACCGTGTGGCTGGCGATCGAACCTAGATTGACGATCCGGCCGTCAATTTTGGCGGCAATCATACGCCGCGCGGCCTCGACCGCAGCGAAATAGGCACCGCGCACATTCACCGCAAACGTCTCATCGAATGTCTCGATGGAGAGATCCAAGGCCATCCCCTCCCCGCCCATGCCAGCGTTGTTGATCAGAATTTCCATCGGACCCAGCTGATCAGCGATCCGGTCAAACGTCGGGCCGATCGAATGGGCGTCGGCAACGTCCAGCTTGAGGGCGATGACCTTGGCACCCTGCTGGCGCAGGTCCACAGCGAGCGCCTCGACCTTGTCCAGGCGCCTGGCGGTTACCGCGACGGTGGCCCCGTTTCGCGCCAGAACCCGCGCGAAATGCTCGCCCAACCCTCCGCTCGCGCCGGTCACCACCGCAACGGCCCCCTTCATATCCACATCCACTTTTGCACTCCCCAAATCTGAAACCCTTCCGCAACCAGGGATAGGGTATGCTTAAAGCCATTCGTCACAGCGATTCCGCGATGGGAACTCTAGGACGGTTTTGGGATTGAGGCATGGCGGTAGGGATCAATGCGCGCGTTCTGATCGTCGCGCGCGACGATTCGATGGCTGGCACCCTGTCCGAGGGGCTGGACCGCCTGGGATGGCGCACCGTCACGGCTCGCAGCGAACTGGCGGGATGCGTCGCCCTTGCGGACCTTCAAATTCAAGCCGCCATCGTGGATTTGGAGGGCTTTTCCGGCGACCGCGCCGCCCTAGCCGAACAGCTCAAGGCGGCCTGCGCGCCGCGCCGACTACCGGTCATCGGTATCGGCGCCCACGATCCGTTCCAAAACAACTTTGGCTACGATCTGATCCTGGCGGGCCCGTTGGACCCTGGTCAGGCGGTCATGCGACTGGAGACCCTGGTCCGCACCGCCGTCGCCGAAGAAGAATTCGAGGTCCGCGAAGTAACATTCACGGATCGTGGCCACCGACTTGAGCCGCCAGAATCCGATACGTCTGCCTATCGCGTCCTAGCGATCGGTGAGCCGGCGCCACAGTTCCTTGCCCTGTCCAATGCGCTCGCACGTAACGGCGCAGAGGTGGTCGGGGCCTTCACCGCGTTTACGGCCTTCGACTATCTGCATGAGCGCGCCTTTGACGCTGTCGTCTTGTGGGCCGGTGACAATCCGCAGGAGGCCCTGTCGATTGCCGCCGGACTTCGGCGCAACACTCGCCTCTACCATACGCCCACCCTGCTCTACATGAAGCCGGATGCTACGCTGACGGCCGCGGAAGCTTATCATCGCGGGATTTCGGATGTGGCTTCGCCGGCAACGTCAGAGACTGCAACGTCTCTGAGGGTCGTTGAACTGGCACGTGCCTACCGCCGTCAGAAAGCTATTCGCGGCGCACTGGATCTGGCGCGCGTTTCCGGGCTGATGGACGCTGCAACAGGTCTGTTTACCCGCGACCTGTTCGCTGGCCACCTGATCCGCTTGGCCAAGAGCGCCCAGATCCGCAATCGGCCGCTCAGCCTCTGCATGTTGAAGGTCTCGGATCGGAGCGACCTTTCCGCACCCCGCGACGGAGGCTGGGTGTCGCGCGCTGTGCCGCAGATCGGGTCGATGATCGGACGTCTGGTCCGGGCCGAGGATACCGCAGCACGGCTGTCTCCGGAGGTCTTTGCTCTCGCTCTTCCGGCTACTGACCTGATGGCCGCGCGCGCAGCCGGAGAGCGGATCGCCGCTGTGATTGGATGCACTGCATTCGAGGCCGGGGACGGCGCGACGCCGTTCGTCGTCGATTTCGATCTTGGCGTCGCCGAAGTCACGTCGCCCGATGGCGTTGGCCGCGCACTGGAGCAGGCCGCGGCCATGGCGCAGAGCCTGAAAGCCAGCTGAGGCCGAGCAAGTGCTGGTCTAACGCCCCGTTCCGCGCGGTGCATCTCGCTTCAGGGACTCAAGGTCCCGGCTGACCTCGCCCAGTTCATCATTGCAGCGTTTGATCTCGTCGTTGTAGTTCGCTGGGCGCATGAACGGGTACTCGCGTCTCAGCGCGACGCGCATGTCGACCTTCGGATCACGGCCCTTGATCCGCCCCGTGTAAAAGAAGATGCCGAACGTCGCCCATTGCTTGTAGGTCTCGTTTCTGGCCATGGCCGTCATGCCGAGGAAGCAGCGGATATCAGCTCTTTGCGCGTCCATATCATCGGCGCGCGCGCCAGCCGGGGGAACGCCGACGATGCTGGACAGATTGCTGGCCGGATCATCCGTCTTTTGAAACGCCGTTGCCGCCGACACGATGGCCAAGCTTGCCAAAAGCCCCAGAACTATCGGTTTCATTTTGCCCCCAAACAGCTACCGCTGGAGACAGACTGCGCCGAAGTCGCGCGGTTCGCCAGTCTGACTATTTGGCGAGCGGCGGCGGAGCTCGCATCGCTTCTCCGGCCTTCTGAAGCTCTTGCATGGCCGCCCCTAACTCTGCGCCTCGGGCATTGAGCTCAGCCGCGCAGCGCTTGAGCTCAGGATCGACCAGCGCCGGGCTGTTCATCGCCTTAGCTTCCGCAATTAGGGTTGGTCCCATCCGCGCGGTCTGCCCGCGCGCCGCGAGGCGCCCCAGGAAGTAGAATCCACCCCGCTGAGCAGAGGCGGTATTCTTCGGGTCTCGCCCCGCCACCGAAAGGGCGAGGATACAGCGGATATCCGCCTTCTCAGCCGCCGTCTGCGCCTGCGCTGGCGCACCAACCGCGGTCAGGAGGATGAGACTAGCCAGTGAAATGTCCGCAAAACGCATCGTCGGTCTCCCTTTGGTCGGCAAACCCCAGACTCAGGCGGCGAGCCTAGCCAGTTCGCTCAACACTTTCTCGGCGGCGGCAAGCCGTTGCCGAGGTGTATCCCACTCTCCCTTAACGACGACTTTGTGGTCGGGACGAACGCGCCACGCGACCTGATTTTTAGCCAGGAACCCGATCAAGGCCGCCGGGTTCTTGAACTCGTCATTGCGGAACGTCACGACTGCGCCCTTGGGACCCACATCGATCTTAGCGACGTTGGCCTCACGGCAGAGCCCCTTAATCGCTACGACCTTTAGCAGCTGGCCCGCTTCTGGCGGTAGCGGTCCAAACCGATCGATCATTTCCGCCGCCAAGGCTTCGCGGTCGGTCGATTTCTCCGCCTCGGACAGCCGCCGATAGAGCGACAGCCGCACGTTTAGGTCCGGCACATACTCTTCGGGGATCAGCACGGCGGCACCGGTGTTGATCTGCGGCGACCATCCCCGATCCGCGACCTCCTCGGCCCCGGCTCTGGCACGTAGTTCGTTGACCGCGTCCTCCAGCATCTGTTGGTACAGTTCGACGCCGATCTCGCGGATGTGGCCGGACTGTTCTTCGCCTAGCAGATTGCCGCCGCCTCGGATGTCCAGGTCGTGGCTCGCCAACTGAAAACCGGCACCCAGACTGTCCAGCGACTGCAAGACCTTAAGCCGCTTCTCAGCCGACAGCGTCAACTGCTTCTCGGCGGGCGTCGAAAGATAGGCAAACGCGCGCGCCTTAGAGCGGCCGACCCGTCCCCGCAACTGATAGAGTTGTGCCAGGCCGAACATGTCCGCGCGGTGGATCACCAGGGTGTTGGCGCTCGGGATGTCCAAGCCGCTTTCGACAATCGTCGTCGAAAGGAGGACGTCGTACTGGCCGTCATAGAACGCGGTCATCACCTCTTCGAGTTGGGTCGGGGCCATCTGACCGTGACCGACGACGAACTTCACCTCCGGCACTTGCTCGCGGATAAAGCGCTCTAAATCCGGAAGGTCCTTGATCCGGGGAGCCACGAAATAGGCCTGCCCGCCGCGATACTTCTCGCGCAGCAGCGCTTCACGGATCACTACGGGATCCCAGGGTGTGACGTAGGTTCTAACCGCCAACCGGTCGACCGGTGGCGTCGCGATAATCGACATTTCGCGGATGCCACTGAGTGACATCTGTAGGGTCCGGGGGATCGGAGTGGCCGTCAACGTCAGCATGTGGACGTCGGCGCGAAGCTCTTTCAGTTTTTCCTTATGCTTGACCCCGAAGTGCTGCTCTTCATCGACGATCACCAGGCCGAGATTGGCGAAACTGACCTGTTTCGAGAGCACCGCATGGGTGCCGATGACGATTTCGATCTCGCCTTTGCCCAGGCCCTCACGCGCCGCGTTGGCCTCTTTGGTTGAAACGAGACGCGACAGCCTGCAGATGCGCACCGGCCAACCCTGGAACCGCTCCCTGAAGGTCTTGAAGTGTTGGCGGGCCAGAAGGGTCGTGGGTGCGACCACAGCGACCTGCTGGCCGCTCATCGCCACCACAAATGCGGCCCGCAGCGCCACCTCCGTCTTCCCGAAGCCGACGTCGCCGCAGATCAGCCGGTCCATCGGGCGGCCTGCGCCTAGATCTTCCAGTACATCGCCAATAGCCGAGAGCTGGTCGTCGGTCTCTTCGTATGGGAACCGGGCGCAGAACTCGTCGAACAGGCCAGAGGGTGGCTCGACCGGATCGCTGGTCTTGGTGGCGCGTTCAGCGGCGATGCGAATCAGTCCGTCCGCCATGTCGCGCAGGCGCTGCTTGGCCTTCGCCTTGCGCGACTGCCACGCCGCGCCGCCCAGGCGGTCCAGCTGGACACCCTCATTCTCCGCGCCGTAGCGGGTCAGCAGGTCGATATTCTCGACCGGCAGGTAGAGCTTAGCTTCGCCACCGTATTGCAGTTCCAGCGTGTCGTGCGGCGCGCCCTGAACATCGAGCGTCTTCAGGCCCAGATATCGCGCAATGCCGTGATCGATATGTACAACCAGGTCGCCCGGCGTCAGGGCTGAGGCCTCAGCCAGGAAATTCGCAGCGCGGCGGCGCTTGCGCGGACGCGCCAGCCGATCGCCCAGGATGTCGGTCTCAGAAATTACGGCCAGGCTGTCGGTCTCAAACCCGCTGTCGAGCGGCAGGATCACCCGCTGTGGCCGCTTCGGATCCGCCGCGCGGGCGGCATCCCAGTAGGGTGCTAACGGTAGGCTCTTCAGCCCGTGGTCGGCCAGCATGTGCATTAGCCGGTCCGAGGATCCGTCCGACCAAGAGGCGAAAAGCACGCGTTTGCCCGCCGCTGAGAGCTTGTTCGCGTGATCGACCGTCGCCTCGAACAGGTTGACGCTGTCCAGTTTGCGCTCGGCCACGAACGCGCGTCCAGCCCGCGCGCCCATGTCGATGACCGCCTCGCCCTCTGCCTCGTTAAAGCTGGAGAACCGGCGGGTGGCGCGCACCGCCAGTGCTTCGTTCCATTCCGCCTCGTCCAGATAAAGCCGGTTGGGCTCCAGCGGATGATAGCTACCCCGCCGCTCGACGCTGGCGCGGGCGTCATAGGCGTCGGCGATCATCGCCATACGCTCCGTACGGGCCTCGCGGCCTAGGTGATCTAGCGCGATGGCGCTGTCCTGCGGCAGATAGTCGAACAGGCTGGCCATGTCCGGATAGAACAGCGGCAGATAGTGCTCCATCCCCGCCCGGCGATGGCCTTCGGAGACCGTCGCATAGAGCGGATCGTCACCCGGTGCGCCGAAGGTCTCGAGATACCCGGTTCGGAACCGACTGATGGCATCCTTGTCCAGCAAGGCTTCGTTGACCGGAAGGAGCGAGACCTCCTTCAACTGCCGCGTCGAGCGCTGAGTTTCGGGGTCGAAGCCGCGGATCGATTCCAGAGTATCGCCGAACAGGTCCAGCCGGACCGGCTCGTCCGACCCGGGCGGGAAGACATCGATCACCCCGCCCCGAATCGCGAACTCGCCCTTTTCCGAGACCGTCGAGGCACGGGAATAGCCGTTGACCGCGAAATAGCGCTCGACCTCAGCGATATCGACCACGTTGCCCGTCCGCGCCGAATAGCCCGCCCGTTTGACGGCGCTCTGCGGGGGTACGCGCTGAATGAGCGCCGGGATGGTCGTCAGCAACAGCCGGGGTTTGGCATCAAAGCCCTGAGCGAGGCGCGCCAGTGTAGCCATGCGCTGCGCCGACACGCCCGCCGAGGGACCGACCCGGTCGTAGGGGAGACAATCCCAGGCTGGAAAGGTCAAAATTTCGACGCCCTGAGCGAAGAATCCGAAAGCGTCTGCAAACGCGGAAAGGCGGGCCGCATCGCGCGCCACGAACACCGACAGGCCGCCACGCGCTTTGACCAGATCGGCCATCACCAAGGCGTCAAAGCCTTCCGGCGCTCCGATCAGGTCCAACCGCCCAGGATCATCGGCCACGCGGCGCAGCTGCGCTGCACTGGCCGGTCGATTGCCGTCAGCCATTCCCGACGCCCCTCGGCCCGATATGCTTGTGAGCTTCGTCGCGGAATGCCTTGAGTTTGCTCATGATCGGACCGTCAAACGCCGCCGGCGTCGGCTCGCGTTCCAGGATCCAGCCGTAGATGTCGTGGTCCGGCTGTTGAAGCAGCGTTTCAAAAGCCTCGAGGTCCGCCTCGCTCAGGCTGGATCCATGCGTATCCGCAAACGGCCCCAGGATGAGGTCCGCTTCCCGGAAGCCCCGGTGCCAAGCCCGAAACTTCAGCTTCTTCAGCCGCGCGTCTTTGTCAGTCGTCATCGAGAGGACGCGCATATAGAGCGGAGCGGACCAACGCGCCAGTCAGGTAAGCTGCAATCATGCGCCCGGAGATTCTGTTCCCGCTTTATGCGCCGATTACGTCCCTTAAGGGCGTAGGCCCTCGCGTCGCGCCGCTGCTGGAGCGGGTGGCGGGGCCGCTGGTGCGTGATGTGTTGTGGCTACAACCGCATTCCGTGATCCGGCGCACTCCGGCGGTGATCTCGGCGGCTATCGATGGCGAGGTGATGACCTTCGAGGTCGCCATTTCCGACGTCGAGGTCTCACGTTCTGCGGCCCGCCCTACCCGTATGCGGGTCTTCGACCAGACCGGGTTCCTGACTCTGGTGTTCTTCGGGAACTACGGCGCCCAATTGGAGCTGCGGCATCCGATCAACGCCCGCCGCATCGTCTCTGGCAAAGTCGAACACACGGAATATGGCCTGCAGATGGTCCATCCGGACTATCTGGTCGCGCCGGACAAGGCCGGTGAAATCCCGCATATCGCGCCCGTCTACCCCGCCACCGAAGGGCTTCCCGCCCGGCGCGTGCGCGGGTTCGTCCTGGAGGCTCTGACCAAAGTGCCGGACTTGCCGGAGTGGCAGGACACGGCCTGGCTGGCCCGCGAGAAATTCCCGTCCTGGCGTGAGGCCCTCGCGCGCCTACACGAACCCCAAAGCGAAGCCGATCTGACGCCGCTCAGCCTGCACCGACGCCGCTTGGCCTATGACGAACTGCTGGCCCATCAACTAGCGATGGCACAGCGCAAGGCGGCGCGGCGCCGCGAACCCGCCGCGCGTATTCCGGCGGGCCGGTTGTCCGAAAACCTGCGCGCGGCCCTGCCCTTCGCCTTCACCGGCGCTCAGGACCGCGCTCTGGCCGACATCCGAGCAGACTTCGCGGCGGGTGAGCGGATGAGCCGCCTGATCCAGGGGGATGTGGGCTCCGGCAAGACGGTCGTCGCCATGTGCGCTATCGCCGATGTCGCCGCAGCTGGCGGCCAGAGCGCTCTGATGGCACCTACCGAAATCCTGGCGCGCCAGCACTTCGAGACCCTTTCTGCCCCCCTGGCCGCCCAAGGGATCAGCGTCGTCCTGTTGACCGGTCGGGACAAGGGCGCTGCGCGTGCGGAAAAGTTGGATGTGATCGCCAAGGGTACCGCCCAGGTCGCCGTCGGTACCCATGCCCTATTTCAGGACGGTGTGACCTACCATCGGCTGCAGCTAGCCGTGATCGACGAGCAACACCGGTTCGGTGTGGCCGAGCGTCAGCGCCTCCAAACTAAGGGGGAAGCCATCCACGTCATCGCCATGTCCGCAACGCCGATCCCGCGCACGCTAGAGCTGACCTTGTACGGCGATCTCGACGTCAGCCGGATCGAAGAAAAACCGCCGGGGCGAACCCCCGTTGCCACCCGCGCTGTCCCTATGGGGCGCATCAATCAGGTGGTGGAACGCCTGCGCGCCGCCGCCACCTCCGGTGCGCAAGCCTTCTGGATATGTCCCCTGGTCTCGGAGTCCGAGCTTAGCGATCTCGCAGCGGCGGAAATGCGGGTGATCGCCCTGCGTGAGGTGATCGGTGCCGGTGTCGGCCTCGTCCATGGCAAGCTGGCCGCCGCCGAGAAGGACGCGGTGATGGCCGAGTTCGCAGAAGGACGGCTCTCCGTGTTGGTGGCTACGACCGTTGTCGAGGTTGGCGTCAATGTGCCCAACGCCACCATCATGGTCATCGAACAGGCCGAGCGCTTCGGCCTGGCGCAGCTGCATCAGTTGCGTGGACGGGTCGGTCGAGGCCGCGCCGAAAGCGCCTGCGTCCTGCTCTATGATCCGCCGCTCTCGAAAGCCGCAGAGCAACGCTTGGACATCCTTCGGCGCACCGACGACGGCTTCGTGATCGCCGAGAAGGATCTGGAACTGCGCGGCGGCGGTGACGCGCTAGGCCTGCGCCAATCTGGCCTACCCGACTACGTTTTCGCTGACCCCTTCGCGCACCGCGATCTGATCGCCGTGGCCGGAGACGATGCCCGGCTGATCATCGCCCGCGACCCGGACCTGACGAGCGAACGCGGCAAGGCGTTGCAGGTGCTCCAGGAACTCTTCGACTGGAAGGCCGGACTGGCATTGCGGGACGCGGGCTAATTGCTACCCCCGAAACGTCATCGCCCGACCTGCGCGCCCGACCTAAAATATCCTTCGACGCCGTGGTTGCCGCAGACCAACACGACCACAGCGCGCGCTCCAGCAGGCCCAATCCAGGCGCAGTCGGTAGTCAAAGTCCCGCCATCCGGCCCACGTTCCGGATGAAAGCAGGAGGGCAGCGCCGCTCCGGCCTACGTCGCTGCATCCCACAGGCACCTAGCTTTGCGACCTGGGTCCCCGCCTTCGTGGGGATGACAGGCATTCAGCTAAACCCGCACCATCCGCTTGCCCCGGTTCTCGCCCGCCAACAAGCCGATCAGGGCCGAGGGTAGGTTCTCCAGACCCTCGATTATATCTTCCTGCACCTTTAGCCTCCCGTCAGCGACCCAGCCTTGCAAATCGCTAAGTGCCTTGTCGTTCTGATCGGCGAAATCCATCACCACGAAGCCGCGTAGGTTCAGCCGCTTGGTGACGATCAAGCCGGGGATGCCGCGTGGCCCATGCGGCGGCGGGGCACCGTCATACTGTGAAAGCGCCCCGCAGCAGGCGATGCGCCCGAAATTCTTCATCGCGAACAGACAAGCCTCGAACACGGCCCCGCCGGTGTTGTCGAAGTAGACGTCGATCCCGTCCGGCACCGCCGCGCGCAGCTGGCGCTTGAACTCTGGCGACTTGTAGTCGACGGCAACGTCGAACCCCAGTTCCTCGGTCAACCAGCGACCCTTTTCCTCACCGCCCGCGATGCCGACGACGTGGCAGCCCTGGATCTTGGCGATCTGGCCCACGATCGAGCCCACCGAACCAGCTGCAGCCGATACGACGACCGTCTCGCCAGCCTTGGGCTGACCGCATTCCAGCAGCCCGAAATAGGCGGTCAGACCCGCGATGCCGTAGACGCTCAGGAGATGGGTTTCTGGCTTCAGGTCCGGCAGTTTGGTCAGGTGCTTGGCAGGTAGCGCAGCGTATTCCTGCCAACCCGCGTCCGCGAAGACCAGATCACCAGGTTTCAGGTGCGGGGCGTTGGATTCCACCACCTCTGACAGGCCTCCGCCCGCCATCACCTGACCGCCGCTGAGCGCAGCGCGATAGGTCGCGCCCTGCATCCAGGCGCGGTTGGCGGCGTCGAGTGAGATGTAACGGCTCTTGAGCAGGACCTCGCCTTCCCCCGCCATGGGGCGCTCTGCGACCTTCAAGGCGAAATGGTCAAGGGCGAGTTTGTCGCCTTGCGGCAGGCGGTCCAACACGATCTGACGATTGGTCATTGGGGTTTCCTCTTGTTAGCCCAACTTTGTCACCGCGCGCGCCACGCCGCCAGTCGGGCTTTCGCATCGGCCTCTAGATCCGCGTAGAACAGGTTGAAACCTGGGACCTTACGTCGGTTCGCCCAACTGCCGCTCGGGCTCAGGGACGACGATTTCGGTGTCGAAACGCGCAGCACCCCGCCCTCACACCGCGTGGCGACCTCCCGTGCAAGGAAGGCCGGACGCGCACCCCACTCGAGGCCCGTTGCGTTGGCCGCCCCGAGGTGTAGGCGGGCCGCCGCCGGTTTATCCGTTGTCGCGCCGAGCACGGGATTGAAGCAGAGCGCCGCACGCGGGCTTAGGTTCTCCAATGTGCCTGCCGCATTCCACACCAGAGCGCGATCCAGCAAGGGCTGGGCCGCCTCAAATCGATTGTCCCGCAGCGAAACCCAGGCGGCGAGACATCCAGCCTCATTGCGCATCACACAAGGCAAGATCGGAGGGGCGTCTGCCGCCACCACGGTCTCAATCAGGTACGCAGCCACCAGTCGGTTCCTACGTTGCGGTGCGCGGAATTCATCACGAAGTAAGCGCAAGGCCATGACCCCGCCCTGCTCAATGCCAACAATCAGGATGCCTCGACCGCCGTTGTCTCGCGCCAGGTACCGATCAAAGGCGGCCTTAACATCACCATAGGCGAACTGCCGAGCCTCCCGGGCGTCCTCCCTCAAGGTCGTCAAGCTGTAGAGGCTCGCCTGCCGATATCTAGGGGCGAAAACTCTGCCGATCCCTACGAATGGCCCCAGATAATTGGGCGCCATCACCTCTCGAAATTGACGGACCGCCTTGGGGTGGTTGATGCGCGCATTCCAGTTGCGACCTCCGTTATAGGTCGTCGGGCCAATAAAAAAAACGTCGACGTCGCGGGCGTCCGT